>CAZHHF010000241.1:0-2772 GCA_964531905.1 uncultured Bacteroides sp. | reverse complement strand
ATTTACAATATCCATCTACTATATATGTATGATAGCATATCGGACATCTATATGAGAATCTCGTTAGCTTCCTCGGTAATCCGCTTGTCGAGTTCTTTTCTGTCCTTGTTATACTGGTCGATGTTTCTCGCTTTTTCAAGAGCCTCGTTGACATCACGTGAAACAAGAAGTTCCACTGCCTCGCTGCCACACTGCATACGTCCCGACGCATTAATACGCGGGCCGATTTTGAATATCAGGTCGCTTACAGTGATCTCTTTACCGGTCAACTGACATATCCTGATAATAGCGCGTAAACCCATATTGGGATTCGTGTTCAGCTTGCGCAGACCATGAAAAGTCATTATACGGTTCTCGTCGATCATCGGCACAATGTCGGCTGCGATGCTGACCGCAACAAGGTCGAGCATCGACTCTAAGTCGGCCATCGACAGGCCGTTGCTGAGAGCGAACGCCTGCATGAATTTAAAACCTACGCCGCACCCCGACAATTCGCGGCACGGATACGTCGAATTCTCCATTTTAGGATTCAGAATCGCCACAGCATGCGGTAGCTCTGAATCAGGCACATGATGATCGCAGATTATGAAATCTATCCCTTTAGAACGGGCATACTCGATCTCGTCATTGGCCTTGATCCCACAGTCGAGAATTATAACCAATTTCACACCCTGCTCAACGAACTCGTCGATCGCACGGCATGTCACCCCATAACCCTCGTCATAGCGGGTGGGAATGTAAAAATCAATGTTGGAGTAATAATTACGGAGATATTTGTACACCAGAGCCACTGCTGTGGTGCCGTCGACATCATAGTCGCCAAAAACCATAATTTTCTCCTTCAACCCCATAGCGCGATCAAGACGCGCAACGGCTTTATCCATATCGGGCATTAGGAATGGATCATGCAGGTCATTCAGTGAAGGACGGAAAAATTTCTCCGCTTCCTCCACCGAGGTAATGCCTCGCTGAACCAATAGCTCGCTAATAGGCGGACAAGAGGCGTACTTTGATGCCAAAGCCGTCTCTAATCTTTGCTCGTCGGTCGTTAGGGGTAAGTAGTTCCATTTACTTATCATTTATGTTGTTTTTTATTTTTCTATCGCAAAGGCCACTCCTCAAAGTAGCCGACAGCCGAAACCGAATCCGATAACGGCAATATATTGGGTAGGAGAGAAATATGTGCATCAGTTTTAAACAGCTGATGTTCATGCAATAACAGCGTGACAACCTTCCGGATTTGATGGAGAGACAGAATCAGTTGCATTTATCGCCTGCTTATCAATTTGCAAAAATAAGGAAAATATCCGACAATCCGCTATAAATTTCGTTAATAAATCGAACATTCTTTCCTATATGCCGGAGTACACGAAAACTGGCGATTTGACATACCCGACATCTCAAAAACAGCAGTTTAAGCCATTCTGAATTACAATCATTGGCATTTTGCTACAAAAAAGCATGCAATCGTCAAAAATACAGCCATAAAATCACGTCAATTCCATTTGTTAACCCGTTATTATTAACCATTTTAACTTACACTGGCAAAAAAGTCGAAAAATTTAATATTTTTTTGAAATAGATTTGCAGAAAAAAAATAAATCTCATACTTTTGCAGCAAATTAGCAGATGCGTCATTCACTTGACAATGAATCCGGTTTAGAACCGAATTCAATTCAGGGACTTATACAGGATGACAGGCATAGTGAATGAACGACTGATGCAAAAACCGGCAATATGCAATAACATAACCCCTCCTACGTTCAACTTCAACTCATAAACTCCACGGCGCAAACGCGATGTCATACAGCGCCTCTCTGACTGAAAGAATTCATAACAACACTATAATTCGGATATGCCAACAATCGGTAAGATACCTGCAACATTCATGTATCCCTACCGAATTGTTATCAAAACAACATCCATTCTTATAAAACAAACAGCAAAGATTGATACTATAATCAGGGTTAGTTAGTAAGTAAGACGCATGTTGATCTGAATACAGGGAAAAGCATATCTATCCGTTGAGGAGCTACATGCTTTCTTAAACCTGCCCGCCAACAACGGGCAGGTTTACTTATTATACATTCTTTTGTTTGATTTCCCGCTTAATTTAACTAAATTTGCACCCGAATTAACTGAATATAAACGAACACCATATCATCATGAACAGACCTGTCAGAGTCAGATTCGCACCCTCTCCAACCGGACCACTCCACATCGGAGGAGTCAGAACAGCCCTCTATAACTACCTTTTTGCCCGTCAGAACGGAGGCAAAATGATACTGCGTATTGAGGATACCGACTCACAGCGTTTTGTTCCTGGAGCCGAAGAATACATCAACGAGGCCCTCGCATGGCTCGGAATCGGAATTGATGAAGGCGTGAAGGAAGGTGGCGAATTCGGACCATACAAACAAAGCGAACGCCGCGATATATATCGCCGCTACGTCGACATATTACTCAAAAACGGCAAGGCTTACATCGCATTCGATACTCCCGCCGAACTTGAACAAGCCCGTCAAGCCACACCCAACTTCCAGTATGACGCATCAACACGCATGAATATGCGTAACTCACTCTCGATGCCTGCCGACGAAGTAAAGCGACTCATCGACGAAGGAACGCCCTACGTTGTGCGCTTCCTTATCGAACCAGGACGCGATGTCGAAGTCAACGACCTGATCCGTGGACGTGTCGTTATCAATTCATCGGTTCTCGACGATAAAGTCCTCTACAAGAGCGCCGACGATCTTCCAACTTACCACCTGG
>CAZHHF010000240.1:0-2794 GCA_964531905.1 uncultured Bacteroides sp. | reverse complement strand
AGTATGAAATTTTGCGAGAATTTCTGTTCGTCAAGAATCAGCGCGGATAAACGCTTTTAAATTATGTCTACATCCCGCCTCTCTTAACCCCAGACCGGGGCTTCCGCGATGCGGTCTGCGACGGCAAATATACTAATAAAAACTGAAACTGCAATAAGTCACGCTAATAAAATCTAAATCTATTGCCGATTATCCGTATTAACTATCATCATTTCAATCAAATCAGTTATCTTCGGGGGAACTAATGCTAATAAGATATGTTTCCATCGTTTCCTGAGTATCACGAATCGCGCCTAATAGTCGTTGCTGCACGACCTATGATGGGTAAAACTCACTTTCTTTGTGCACTTGCTAACGAGCGAGCCAATTAGCATCTAGTGCTGATTTATTCACTGGAATATTCCGAAAATCAGGTCCAGAAGCAATTATACCAAAGCAACTACAGTTTGATGGAACGTGTCCACAAAACTTTTATAGACGATACTCCAGACCGTTCTTTTCATGGATTAAAACGCTGTGTGCGGAAGATGGTAGCATTTCATAACGTCAAGACTATAATTATCGATTATGTCAATCTTATAAAGGGAATTGATGCTGATGACATTTTGTCTTTTCTTAAATCTTTGGCAATAGAATTGGGCGTTGAGATTATCGTTGGGGTACTCGTTGAGCGCAATCAGGACAATCCAAAGGATCCTACGGTTGATCTTACCGATTTAAAATTTGGTGCGACAGATTCAATCGACGGGTTCATCCCTTTGCAGAGCCAAAATCAATACTGCTTCTAAAAATGTCGAAACTGAAATTACTTGCAATCGTTTTACTTACGATAACATTTCTACTATCGTTGTGGATGCTACCTGTTGGATTGATTGTAGCTGCACTTGCCTTGATTAAGACGATGTGGATTAAGGTGGTATTATGTTGCGTAGGAGTACTATGGTTGTTGATAATACGACCTTGGACAATGTTCCGCAATCCTCGTTTCGGACGATTTCTCTCTGATATGCGTCGAGCAATTAACGCTTTACTATCGTAATACAATGAACACAGAATATTCTAAATATTACTATCGTGACTTCGATGAAGATGGGATGCCGTTCAGCTATCCTGTCAATCCTGTGCATACAATCCTTTCTTTGAAAGCGAGTAATGAGGCAATTCTAAAAGCACAAAAAATGTTAGCGGTTTGGTGGACCGGTATATATGCGAATGATTTTGATGTGGTCAAGTTATACCGTTTGGGAGATCGTTATAATATCGATATTCTGACCATCAACTTTATCCCTCAAATCTTTGATGAACTTAGGGAGATAGACGGCGTTACCGATATAAGTTATGCAGTCTATGATACCGCTCACGGACGCATGATAACCAATAACGATAGCATGGGGCGTGCGATAGCAAGGGTGTTTAAACTGAACGTAGGCATTGAAGTCGATGATGAAGCGGATATGTTCCCAGAGAAAGCAGAACTATCATTACTTGACTTGAATGATGTCATTTGATATAGAGAATTTAGGAGTAATCCCATTGCTGCAAGTAGGCTACTGTGGGCCGTTTAAATACCGGAATAACCAAGCTCCGAGGGTGGTACAGAATGGGGTTACTCCTTTTCATTAATATTAAGGTCATGTCAAAAATAGAAGTTTTACTGAATATGTGCCGTCACTGGGCTGAACGTGAAGACGAGATAACACCTGTTGAAGCGTTAACGCTACTGACTGAGTATTATATGGAGCAGTGTGGGATTAGTCTAACGCTTCGGACACTCGCTTATGAAGCCGGTGATTATTGGCTTTATAAGCTTAGTCTAACAGACCATCCTTTGGCGGATCGGGCTGACAAGGAATCTTTTACGCAGTTGATGCCTTATTTCTCAGAAAAGTTTGCTGAGTCTAAGGAACATTATTGGGATTATGATATTGCGTTCCTCTATGAAAACGCACTAATTGCCGGTGCATCTGATATAATAAACGATACGTCGATTGATGACAAATTCAAGATAGCTTTCGTATGTGGCATTGCCCAATATTATACGGAATACAAGGAGTTTGAAGAACGATATAACAAATGGGAACAAACCCGGAACAAACCCGGAACAAACCTAATGAAAATAACAATGATATATAAAATGAAAAGAATAATATAAACGCTATAGACACTTTAAAGAAATGGTAATCACAGATAATATTGAAGAAGCAGTAGACGTAAGACAGCAATATCTAACATTGAGAGAAGATATATTGTAGTTCGTTGAAAGAACTGTTATAAATGCTATGCGCTCACATGGTGTTACTGAAGTAATAATATTTCCGCTTGATGACGATATAATTACGACTTATCCGGAGTTTTGTCCGATCTTCCCCATCAATATCCGTAAAACAACGACACTAGAAACAGAAGATGGAATTGTGATGAATCGTTTAGGAATACTTAATGATTAGCTGATGTTTCATGGCAGTATCTTCTCCTGTTGGGAAGACGATAAACTTGAATTCTCAATGCTTGAAGATGAAGAAGCAGATGAACCGTGGTTGCCACTCTCCGCATTTGAGAATGTATGCGGACTCCTTAAAATAACCGGTTTCTTGCTGACAAATGAATGTGCATGGAAATATACAACTAATCATCATGAGGAGCTTTTGCTGGATTTTTAATAGGCATATAATGGATAATCAAAATCGAAAAGATTTACCCGTGATGATGTATCTCCACGGCTTTATGTCGGGAGCAAATGGGGCTAAGCAACAGCAGCTTCAGCGTTACTTCAAGGGTCGCTACCGCGTGATCG
>CAZHHF010000239.1:0-2847 GCA_964531905.1 uncultured Bacteroides sp. | reverse complement strand
GCCTGGCAGCTTAACCCCGGTGTTGGCGCAACTCTGACAGTTCTCGGCGGTATATCTTCTCTTGCTTCATTAGTAATCGGCATTGTCAACCTTACAACGAAATGATGCGTCATGACAACAGAAAATAACGAACAGGAAAAGAACCAGATTCAGGAAACATTCGACCTCAACGGTCTGCTGCTTAATTATCTTGCAAACTGGAAATGGTTTGTTTTAAGCGTAATCATCTGCTTGATTGGCGGTTATCTCTACTACCTCTCTTGCATGCCGATGTATCAGGTAAGTGCATCAATTTATCTTAAGGATGACAACGTATCCAAGGAGGCGCTCAACATACCGTCATCTAGAATATCGAGCCGTTCTGCTGCGAGACGTATGATGACTGATGACATGATGGATGAGACAGAGATCGAAATCATGAAATCCAAGAATAACGTGATTCATATTGTCGATTCCTTAGGTCTGGCTTATAATTACTACTATGTAGGAAAATTCCGCGACAACTCCTTATACGAGAATAACGCCATCATTGCCTCGATGGATAACGAGGATCTCAAAAGCCTCGCATCTCCGATTGAGATAACGGTGAAAAACGCCGGCAAAGATAAATATGACGTTGTCGCAAAAACTACATTCTCCGGTATTAAAGAAGAGAAAAAATTCGATGACGTAGATCTCCCGCTCGACATCGAACTTTCATACGGTAAAGTACACCTGAGCAAATCACCCGTAATTACCAAACTCAATTATACAGAGAAAATTAAGATTCTGAATCCTCGTGCAGTAGCCAGCAGCATTGCATCCAATCTTAATATTTCTTTTACACAGAATTCCGAGAAAATTGTCCGTATCAATCTTACAACTAACAATATAAAGAAAGGTGCCGACATCATCACGGCTCTTATCGACTTCTACAATCAGAATATGATTGAGGATAAGAACCGTTCGGCAGTCCAGTCCGAAGCGTTCATCCTCGACCGTCTCGTAATGATTTCTGATGAACTAAAAGACGTTGAAAATCGACTTCTCGAATACCGTAATGCTCATAATATCAGCACCGATATTATGGTACAGGCAAACATGAACATGTCGCTCCAAAGCGGCTTCGAACAGGAGCTTGCAGCAGCTGATGCCGAGATGAGTATTCTCGATGAAATCGAACGTATAGTTACAACCGCCGACACCTACGAGACACTCCCTGATGCCGTCTCGAATGCCACAATCACACAGATTATTGAGAATTACAATAGAAAAGTTGCTAACCTCAACCGAATGCTTGAAGGCAGCACGTCCGACAACCCGCTGGTTATCAGTATGCGCGATGAGCTTTCCCGTGACAAGACACGAATTCTCCAGAATATCGCTTCCGCTAAGCGAAACCTTACCACCAAGCGTCAGTCTATCAGCAAACTCGAAAACCGCAGCGCCGGTCAGCTCGCATCCACTCCTTCTGTTGACAAAGGTCTTAATGAGATCTTCCGCGAACAGCAGGTAAAGGTCAATATTTATACATTCCTCCTTCAGCGCCGCGAGGAAATCGCTCTGCAGAAGACTCTTGCCACAAATACAGCAAAATTCATCGACAACCCCATCGGCACCGGCCCTATCTCGCCGGATCGCCTGAAAATACTTGGCCTCGCATTTATAATCGGCCTTCTCATTCCTGCTCTTATCATTTATGTAAAACGTATGATTTTCCCCGTCTTCTCCGATAAGGAAGAGCTCGAACGCCTCACAAAGGTACCCGTATTGGGAGAAATCTGCGTCAAAGACAAGAACAAGACCGATGAAATTGTGATGGGTGAAAACGTAAGCACACCTATTGCCGAGTTGTTCCGACTCCTCCGAAACGCCATATCATTCACCAAGCACGGCGCTTCAAACAAGGTGTTGCTTGTCACCTCATCAATCTCAGGCGAAGGTAAGACATTCGTGGCTATCAACCTCGCAATGACTTATGCCCTGATGGGTAAGAAAACTCTCGTCATGGGTCTTGACCTCCGTCGCCCGACACTTGCCCGCCGTCTCGGTGTCAACAACCACGTAGGTACCACATCGTATATTTCGGGTCAATGCAACGATATTGACAAAATGCTGGTACAATCCAACGAGAACCCCAATCTCTATGTTCTTCCTGCCGGACCAGTTCCCCCGAATCCTAACGAACTTCTCATGTCCGACCGCATGCAGGATCTCATGGACTACCTCCGCAAAGAATTCGACTTCATCATCATCGATAGTGCACCTATCGGTGTGATCTCCGACAGCTTCCTGCTCACCCGTTTCTCCGATCTCCAGATCTACGTTTCACGCGCCAACTACACCTCGCGTCACAGCCTCAAGTTGCTCCATACAGCCATCGCCCGCGGCATGATGCCCAATGCCTATATCGTTGTAAACGCCGTCAACATCGCTTCCAACAGCTACATCTACCACCGTTACGGCAACTACGGCCACTACGGCAAGTCCAAGAATGTCTACGGCTACGGCTACACAAGCAAGAAATAAATTCCCTTATACACAGCAAACTGCGGAGCCTCAAACTCCGCAGTTTTTATTTCCGCCGGTATAAAAACCATCGCAGCGACGCCTCCCGGTGTCGCTGCGATAGTATAAACCAATCATTATCACATTTCTTTTACACTTATAGAACAACGCCGCTTGTCAAAAGGTTCACGGCGCCGATAAATTTTTTAAACTTTCCTCGGGATGAGAGAAGGAAGTCCGGCTATATGCCGCAGTATCAGCACAACTATGAAGCTGACCGTTGCTGCTATCACGACCGGTAATAACATCGTATAGGTCTGCCCCATTTCCACAGTAATGAAAATTGCGAGGAACGGAGCC
>CAZHHF010000238.1:0-2854 GCA_964531905.1 uncultured Bacteroides sp. | reverse complement strand
CTACGATATTTCCACCGAAAGCGGGACGGATCTGATAAAGCAGATTTTCGTATTCCTTTCCGGTCTTAGGATCTTTGTGAGGACCGATTTCAAGAGAGGTACAGTCGGCGGTAAGACCGCTGTGAAGACATGACGATACTCTTGGACCGAGGTCACGGCCGATGCAGGTCGCACCCATCAGGCAGATCTGAGGTTTGATCTCACGGAAAAGATTGATAAGAACGGCTGCATGCGGATTTGATGTATAAGGATAGAGACGTTTATCCTCTACTTTATATACAACATCGGCGCCGTAAGGGAATATCTGCTCCTCGACTCCGTCAAGTTTATCGCCGATAACAATAGCTTCGAGTTTTACTCCGAGTTCATTGGCAAGCTGGCGACCTTTTGTCAGAAGTTCGAGACTGACGTCGGCAACTTTGCCGTCTTCAAATTCGCAATATACGATTAAATTGTTGTTGTCTGACATGTAGTGTGATAATTGGTTCACCTGCGGCGTTATCCGATGGTGTGGTTTGCGATAAGTTCCTTGATGAGGTCTTCGATCTGCTGGTCATTGTTATCGAGACAACGGCTCTCTTTTGCAGTGAACACTACATTCTCGATAGCCTTTACTTTTGTCGGTGAACCGGCAAGACCAATCTGTTCGGGATCTGCTTCTACAAAAGCTGCACCCCATTCCTGAAGGTTGAGATAGGGATGTTTATCCACGTATGCCTGCTGCTCTTCAGTAAGATTATTTTTCTCTGAAGGAGATACGGCACGCTTGTACTGCATCACGCGACGGGCGTTTCTGGGGCGACATTCAGCTGCCGAGCCATTTACAGTTACAACGCAGGGTAACGGAGCTTTAACGGTTTCTACACCCGATTCCAGACGACGTTTAACGGTTACACTGCCGTTCGACAGGTCAAGAATCTCTTCGGCGTAAGTAACCTGAGGAATACCGAGTTTTTCGGCAATCTGAGGACCTACCTGAGCGGTATCGCCGTCTATCGCTTGACGTCCGCCGAGGATAATGTCATAGTTCCCGATTTTCTTTACAGCCTGAGCCAGAGAGTAAGATGTGGCCAGAGTGTCGGCGCCACCGAGCGCACGGTCGGTTAAAACGATACCGGAATCGGCACCACGGAAAATCGCCTCACGGATAATTTCTGCCGCACGGGGAAGTCCCATTGTGAGTAGTGTTACTGTTGAACCGGGATTGGCATCCTTAAGACGCAGAGCCTGTTCTAAGGCGTTAAGGTCTTCGGGATTGAAGATGGCGGGAAGCGCTGCGCGATTGATGGTGCCATCCTCCTTCATTGCATCTTTTCCTACATTTCGGGTGTCAGGCACCTGCTTTGCAAGAACGATGATGTTTAGACTCATATTCCTGATTATTTTAAATTTGTTTAATAAATTTCAATTTATTTAGGTTACAAAGATATAAAATATAGTCGGGTAATCCAACCCTTTTGTAAATTATTAACCTAAATTGGTCGGTTTTCGCATTACTGTTTACGCCGGTTATTCGTAGCTCGAACCATCGAAACAGTGAGTGCAGATTCGTTCCTTCGGAAGGCCGATAGCTTTTACAAGATCTTCGATTGTATTGAATCTCAAAGTTGTCAGCCCCAGATGCTCTCTTATCCGTTCAACCATTGCATTGTATTGTGGCGAACCGGTCTGCGCATATTTGTCAAGATCCTTATCTGCCGAACCTTCGAGATCAGCTATCACACGACGGGTAATAAGCTCCATCTCGCTCTTGGAGCTGGTGAAATTGATGAATTTACAGCCGTAGATCAGCGGAGGACAGCTGATGCGCACGTGAACTTCTTTTGCACCGGCATCTTTTATATCCTTCACATTGTCGCGCAACTGCGTACCGCGAACGATAGAGTCATCGCAGAACGCTATTCTTTTTCCTTTCAGAAGTGTTCCGTTGGTGATCAGCTTCATTTTGGCAACAAGTTCACGGCGTTCCTGAGTACTCGGAGTGAACGAGCGGGGCCATGTCGGAGTGTATTTCGCGATACTTCTCTGATAGGGTACTCCTTTACCTTGAGAATAACCTAATGCCATACCTATACCTGAGTCGGGAATTGCGCTTATGATATCCACTTCGGTCGGATCTTTCTGACCCATGATCAAACCGGTTTCATATCGCATCAGGTCAACGTTGCGTCCCTCGTAATCGCACGGAGGATATCCGTAATATGTCCATAGGAACGCGCATATCTGCATCTTGTCAAGAGGTTCGCTCAAAGTTTTCTCCGAATCGCTGTCGATCATCACGATTTCACCGGGACCGAGATCTCTCACCGCATTGTAACCGAGATTCGGGAATGCACATGTTTCCGATGTTACGGCCATTCCGTTGCCATCGACATGCTTGCCTATGATAATCGGTGTTCTGCCGAGTTTATCGCGGGCAGCGATTATTGAACCGTTTTCGAGAAGCAGAAGCATCGAGCATGAACCCTTCACCTTTTTAAACACGTTTCTGATGCCGTCGACCCAATCCGATCCCTCCGATATGAGAGTCGCGATAATTTCAGTCGGATTTATGATGTCATAGGAATGCTCACTGAAATGATGACCCTTGTCCATCAGCTCAGCTTCAAGCTCATTGATATTGTTGATACGTCCTACAGTCACTATAGCGAACTTGCCGAGACGGCAGTTGATAATTATAGGCTGTGCATCGGTATCGCTTATCACACCGATACCTGAATTTCCAGAGAAGTCATCGAGATCACGCTCGAATTTTGTGCGGAAATATGAATTTTCAATGTTGTGGATCGCGCGCGAGAAAGTTCCGTTGACCACGCATGCGAGACCGGCTCTTTTTGTGCCGAGATGAGAATTA
>CAZHHF010000237.1:0-2868 GCA_964531905.1 uncultured Bacteroides sp. | reverse complement strand
TGATCTACGGAATCCTGTCAGATTACTTGAAACCGGTACATATCCGGCACCACACCCTCCATAATGTTGCTGAAGAAGATTTCTGATATCCTGTGAAAATATATCACCTTCTATATATGAGTCTCCCAACATAGCAATACGTGCGACACGATTAGAGGCGATCGCCGATCTGAGGCGTGACAAACCATTTTTATCAGGAGTATAATCTTCAATCATTCCGTCACTCTTGAAGTCATCATCCATTACATAGGCGTAATCAGCTTCTGTTTCGACAGGGTCAGAGGTTATGCTTCCGCTTTGTTCAGGTTCTTCGATTGAAGCTACTGATTCTTGTTCTGTTATTACTGCAAGATCAGGATCGATATATGTTTCAGCAGCGACATTAGTAGTTTTATCTGACGGGAACAAGTCTCCTACCAGATTGTAATCTTTTAATGTCCCTCCGGAAATTTCAGAGAGTGGAATCAGTGATATTAATGCTAAGATCGTTACCGCTATGAATAGGACTATAAACGGTTTTCCTTGATTATCGGCCATTTAAAAAGTAGCGTTATTTAGATTAAGTCGTAGAATTTCAGTTTTCTTTAGTGTCTCATTCCATTCCGAAGCAGGATCTGAGGCTGCTGTGATTCCTCCTCCTGCGTATATACAGTAGGTTGATGATGAAAAGTTGATACATCTTAAATTCACATAAGTCATAAGATGTTTGCTGTCAATTATACCCACATATCCACCATAGCATCGGCGTTGATGACTTTCAAAAAGTCTGATCTCGTTTAATGCATCTTCTTTTGGATAGCCTCCGAGTGCCGGTGTAGGACTTAAACGATCGAGTAGCTGTTGATATTGTACATCATCATTCAAAATTCCTGTAAACAGATCGCATATATGCCGCACAGGCTTGAAATTAACATCATTACATCGCGTGCATTTATACTCTACCGAAAGAGCGTCGAGAGCATCCCCGATGAATTTACCTACGAGATTCTGCTCAACGATATTCTTGCTGTCCCACAACTTGTCGTTATCAGTTTTTGTTCCGGCAAGAGACATTATTCTAAATTGATGACTATCAAATGAAAGTTCAAGTAATATCTCTGGACTAGTTCCGACCCATGCTCCGGTAATCGGTGTGTAGTAGAAAAAACGGAACGTATTCTGAAATATTTTGAATTGCGCCTTAACAAATGATAAAATATCAATATCTGCAGTAGATCCACATTCAGTACGGGAGAATACAGTTTTACCACCCCGTTGTTTCAATCGATCAATGATTGATGAAACGTTCTGAATATATTCGTCATAGCCGGTTGATTTAGTCTCAGGCTCCGGTTCCGGTTCTGCGATATAATTCCCATATTCAAGAATATGGTCAGAATCAACTTCTTTATAGATATTTATGGCTTGTTCAAAATTATTCAGCCACGGAACGATTATAAATGATTTATCGGCCGATACCTCCTTTTTTCCAAATGACGGATTGGCCCAGAATTCAGGAATATCACTGCCTGGTAAGATATAAAGCACAAACGGAATTTTATGTTCCCAACAGAACTGTGCTGCAGAATAACAGGAATCGGTCATCATCATTCGATCTCGCCAATAAGTTCAAACGGCAGAGCCTCAGTAATTTTTACTTCGTAAAATTCTCCGGGAATCAGTTTGCGGCTTTTCTTTACAAGAACCTCCGGATCCACTTCGGGTGAATCGAATTCGGTGCGTCCTACATAGTAGTCATTTTCTTCACGGTCAATGACTACATTAAATGTTTTTCCAACTTTCTGCTGCTGATGGGATAAGGATATATCCTCCTGTAACTGCATCAACATTGAAAGTCGTTGCTGTTTAATATCTACGGGTATTGAATCTTCAAATGTTTTAGCACCGTAGGTATCATCTTCTTCGCAATAGGCGAATGCACCCATACGTTCGAATCTTGTTTCTTTGACAAAATCGAGCAGTTCCTGAAATTCTTTTTCTCCTTCACCGGGGAATCCGACCATCAATGTGGTACGGATATGTATGCCTGGAACTGTCTCTCTGATCCTATTTATCAGCTGGCGTGTCTCCTCACCGGTGATGTGTCGTCTCATATTTGAGAGAACCGGGTCACTGATGTGCTGCAGAGCTATGTCGAGGTACTTGCATACATTTTTATGTCGGTTCATGACATCCAGTATCTCATAGGGGAACTCTGCCGGATAGGCATAATGGAGGCGAATCCATTTCACCCCGTCAACCGATGCCATGCGGTCAATTAGTTCAGGGAGTTTTAATGTTCCATAAAGATCCTTACCGTAACTCGACAGATCCTGAGCTATGATATTAAATTCGTGTATACCGCGGGATACAAGTGATTCGACTTCAGCAAGTATTTCCTCTATAGAGCGTGATTTATAACGTCCGGTTATTAATGGTATTGCACAGAACGAACAGAAACGGTTACATCCTTCGGCTATCTTGATATAGGCATGGCGTGGACCTGTGGTTATAACACGATCATATTCAACTGCTGCCGGATAGCTTTTGGCGAGGTCGGTGACTATGCTTTTCCAATCGAATTTACCGTACCATCGGTCAACTTCGGGTATCTCTTCGATCAGTTCTTTACGATAGCGTTCCGAGAGACATCCCATTACGCATATTTCTGTAATCTGTGAGTCTTTCTTCGCTTCAACCGCACTTAAGATAGCATCAACAGATTCTTCTTTGGCATCGCCTATAAAGCCGCAAGTGTTAAGTACTACGATACCACCATGAAATTTTTCGGGATTGTGATGCACTTTAAATCCCGAATCGGAGAAAAGTTTCATGACCCTCTCAGAATCAACAAGATTCTTTGAGCATCCCAATGTAACTATGTCGATG
>CAZHHF010000236.1:0-2873 GCA_964531905.1 uncultured Bacteroides sp. | reverse complement strand
CCCGAATGTCCCGTAGAAGCTATCTCTGAGGGCGAAATCTACCACATCGATCCCGATACTTGTATCGACTGCGGTACTTGTGCTTCTGTATGTCCCAGCGAAGCTATCATCCCCGGAGAATAATTCCAGGCATTAGCTAACACATCTACAGAAAAACAGAATAAAGAGGGTGTGTCAAAATTAAACATTTTGACACACCCTCTTTAAGATTTATCAGGATGGGTCAGATGCAAGGTGCTGAGGATGTGGCTGAAGGACATATGGCTCGTATATCCACCAATAACATATTGATTATCAGTAGATTGTAGGGCTGCTACGTGGAGCAGCCGGGTCCGATGACCTTCATCAGAATATAGGATACACACGGCTCGTCACACCTTCCAATAACATGTTGATTACCAGTAGATTGTAGGGCTGCTACGTGGAGCAGCCGGGTCCAATGACCTACATCAGAATATAGGGTACACACGGCTCGTCACACCGCTATATTATATAATCACAATATAGGAGCCAATAGTCTCATAAGCGATTCTTTAAACCGGCGTAACTTTGTTCTTTTACTCCATTCTTCCGGAAGAATACGGGTGGCATCCTTAAGTGCCTCGATAAATACGGCTTCCATCGCTCTGTTGAATTCCCTGGAGTAGATGAATAGGTTCCCTTCAAAGTTATGTTCGAAGCTGCGGAAGTCAAAATTGGTAGAACCCACACTGACAACTTCGTCATCAATCATCATCATTTTGCTATGCAGCATACCCTTGTTATAGAAATAAATCTTGATGCCGGCTTTGAGACACTCTGCCACATAGCTTGAAGAAGCGTACGTTAGAATTGCTGAATCGCTGCGTCGTGGAATCATTATCCTCACGTCTACACCTCCGAGTGCAGCCGATTGAAGCGCATTAATCAACCCTTCGGTCGGTAAGAAATAGGGCGTTTCTATATATATCCTTTTCTTTGCGCTGCCTATACACTTAAGGAACAGCATCTCAATGTTGAACCATTGGCTTGTTGGACCGCTCGTGACATGTTGCATCGCAAATTCTCCGCGTTCTTCCGGATACTCAGCTGAGTTAAGAAGCAGATTATCATAGTCGTCTCCCATGAAACTCCAGTCGGTAATGAACGCCGATTCAATCGCGGAAGCAATCCTGCCTTCGACTCTGATATGGATATCACGCCACATATCGAATTCTTTGCCACCGTCAATATAGCGGTCCGCGACATTCATTCCACCAACATATCCTATTTTACCATCTATAACACATTGTTTACGGTGATTTCTCCAGTTTATGCGCGTACCGAAAGCCGGAAATCTTACCGGAATAAACGGTTTTACTTTTACTCCGGCTGCGATCAGATCCTTGAAATATTGCTTCCCGGTGGAAACAGATCCTACCGGATCATAGATAAGATAAACGGTCACACCATTGTGAGCCTTCTCAATGAGCCTGCGCGCAATTTCCTTGCCGATATTATCGCTCGCGATTATATAGTACTGTATATAAATATAATCGGTGGCATTCTCAATGTCGGTGAGCAGACGCTGAAACTTTTCCGCGCCTGAACTTAATATTTCAGCATTGTTGTTCAGATGGAGATGAGCGCCTGAAAGCTTATTGGCAACCTTGATGATCTGTTTGGTTTCTTCACTTAGAGAAACGAATCTCAGATCAGGTTTGATATGCACCTCTTTTCTCTTCAGTTTTCTTCTTACCCTGCGTGCCACGGCCTTCTTGTTTTTTATATCTCTTCCGAATATAAAATAAAGAATGAGACCGAAAACAGGAATCACCAATAACACGGTTAGCCATGCGAGAGACCTTACCGGATTACGGTTTTCGGAAATTATGACGATTACAACAATGACAGTCAGCAGGAATAATCCTGTTGATCCAAGCCATGTTATTAATGCCAAATAGTCGACCGACATCAAATATCTTTAAAATTCTTTCAGCAGTATCTGTTCTATGACTTTAGGAAAATGAGTCTGCTCGAGAACATGGATTTTTTCCTCGATAACTTCCGGCGTATCACTTGGCGAAAGCGCCACTTTAGCCTGGAAAAAGATCTCCCCGTTGTCATATTTTTCATCGACGAAGTGAATGGTTATACCTGTCTCTTTTTCATGGTTGGCATACACTGCTTCATGAACATGATGACCATACATTCCTTTACCGCCGAACTTTGGAAGAAGAGCCGGATGTATATTCACTATCCGGTGGGGATACAGTTTCACAAGGAACTCTGGAATCATAACCATCCATCCTGCAAGTACGATAAAATCGATATCATATCTTTTCAGAGTCTCGGTCACCAACTTTTCATCGCTGATATCCTTCTTTCTTATTATCTCGGATGGTACACCAAGACGTGCGGCTCTTTCAAGAACTTTTGCTCCGGGATTATTACAGATCACCAATGTAGGTTTAAACGGTTTTTTTGAAAAATATTTTATAATGTTTTCAGCATTTGTGCCATTACCTGATGCGAATATGGCGAAGTTTATAAATTTCTTGTCCATAAGATTATGAGATAGTAATTGATTTTACAAAGGTAACGAAAAAACATTTAACTTTTGAAATAACTTTTTTACATTCATATATGTTATTAATATAAATTAAAAAAATGAATATGGACAAGAAATCTGAAATAAAGAAGTTATACCGTGAGGCTTTTGATGACACCGATGACTACGTCGACATGTATTTTAAGCGCGTGTATCGTGATGACGAAGCACTCTTTCTGACTTCCGGTGAAGGAGTGATTGTCTGTTCATTATTTCTCAAACGTTATAAAATGAATTTTTGCGGTGAAGACTGTAATATCTCATATATTGCAGGAGCTGCCACATCAAAACGTTTCAGAGGGCA
>CAZHHF010000235.1:0-2875 GCA_964531905.1 uncultured Bacteroides sp. | reverse complement strand
TCGGTTAATCACATAAGCCGATCCTCTTCAGGATGGGAAACGTTCGCTTCACGCCGACTGCCATTCTGGCTTAACATAGAGCAGCCGGAGGCCATAACACGCGCGACCGCTCCTATCACCGAATGGGATACTCCATATATCTACTTGTTTGGTGGATATGACATTTCGTCGAAACTAAACAACACTGTTTGGAGAGGAGCCGTCAACCAGCTCACATTCAAACCACTGCAATAACCGGTACAGCACCACCATGAAACAGCTGTTCATGACCATACTGCTACTGATGCTTTCAATTCCACAGATCAAAGCTCAGGATGAGGCCTACAAATTCGATGCAGGTCTCCAGATTGGTATGGACGGTTATCTTGGCGACGCGAATACCAGTAATATATTCCATAGACCAGGTTTTTCGGCAGGACTTTCGTTCCGATATCTTGCCAACACCCGCTGGACAATCCGCGGAGTATTCACCACAGCGTCGCTCAACGGCGATACAGCCGACTTTGATAACGTGCTGCCCGACAACCGCAGTTTCTCATTCAAATCAACCGTCTATGATCTCGGTGCAAGGTTTGAATTCAATTTCCTCCCTTACGGAATCGGTGAAACTTACAAACATCTGCGTCGCCTGTCTCCTTATATCACAGCCGGAATCGGAGCATCGATCGCAACATGCGACGGACAGAGTACTGCAGCTCCCACTATCCCGATGGGGTTCGGCGTAAAATACAAACTCAAACAGCGTGTCAACCTCGGAATCGAGTTTACTATGACTAAAATATTTTCCGATAAGGTCGATGGAGAAAATCTTGCCGACCCCTATGGAATCAAAAGCTCATTTCTGAAAAATACCGACTGGTTCAGCAATCTCTCTTTCTCTATATCCTACGAATTCGGCAAACGGTGTGCCACTTGCCACTATGTCGACTAAACCATCAAACAGAATCCGATGAACAACCTAATATCACAGATCGATACATCACGAATCCCGCGACACGTCGCCATTATTATGGATGGCAACGGACGATGGGCTAAAAGTCGTTCGATGGAACGCTCTGCCGGACACGTTCAGGGTGTCGAAACCGTTCGACGGATAACCGAGATCGCATCAGAGATCGGAGTCAGCTACCTGACGCTTTACACATTCTCAACCGAGAACTGGAACCGTCCCCAGGACGAGGTTGACACACTCATGCATCTGATCGTGACCGCAATCGAACGCGAGACTCCCGATCTGATAAAGAATAACGTACGGCTCACCATGATCGGTGAAAGCAGCCGTATGCCGGAACTGGCACGGCAAAGACTCGAAAAGTGTATTGCCGATACATCACACTGCACCGGACTCACCCTGATTCTCGCCATAAGCTATTCATCACGGTGGGAAATCACAGAAGCCGTCCGACTTATCGCCGCCAAAGCTGCCGCTGGTCTCCTTGACCCCCAACAGATAACCGACGACACTATAACCGACAACCTGTCAACAGCCGGAATCCCCGATCCCGACCTACTTATAAGAACCGGAGGCGACATGAGAGTCAGCAACTTTCTTCTCTGGCAGATTGCCTATTCCGAGATTTTTATAACCGATACTTACTGGCCCGACTTCTCTAAAGAAGACTTCTGTAAAGCCATAATCCAGTATCAGTCGCGTGAACGCCGCTTCGGACTCACAAGCGAACAAATCCAACAGTCAAAACTTTGATAATCCTTTTCCCAACGATTCCCATGCGATATAAACTATTATTCTTCACATTAATCGCCTCACTTTTCTTCAACGCCAAAGCACAGGAACGCATCGACACGGTGTTCAATCCCAACATCGTTTACACAGGCATACCCCGTTCCTATGAGATAGCCGACATCACAGTCACCGGTGCGCCCAACTACGAAGACTTCGTGATACTTGGATTCGCCGGACTTAAACCCGGCCAGATCGTAGAGATCCCGGGAGAAGACATAACAACGGCCGTAAAACGTCTCATGAGACAACAACTGTTCGCTCAAGCACGTATTAAAGTGTTGAAAACCTACGGTGATAAGGCATGGCTCGAACTCGAATTAAGAGCGCACCCGCGTATCTCGGAAATTAACTATATCGGAATGAAGAAAGGTGAACGCGACGACATTCAGGAGCGTCTTCAGCTCATGAAGGGGACTCAGATCACCCAGAATATAGTAAACAGGGCAAAAGATATTATCAAAAAATATTATACCGACAAGGGATTCGGAAACGCCGAAGTCACAATCAATCTGCGCGAGGATCTGTCAAACAAAGACGAGATGATCGTTGACATCGCCGTTGACAAACACGAAAAGGTAAAAGTTCACAAGATATACATTGAAGGCAACGAGGTATTCTCCGACAAAACTGTCAAGAATGCCATGAAGAAGACCAACGAAAAAGGAGACATTCTCAAATTATTCAAACAGAAGAAATTCGTTGAGAGCGACTACAACGATGACCTTAACCGAATTATTGAAAAATATAACGAAAAGGGTTACCGTGATGCCAAAATCATCTCCGATAGCGTTGCTCCTTACAACGATAAGACCGTTGACGTGTTTATCACACTTGAGGAAGGTAAAAAATACTATATCAGCGATATTGACTGGGTCGGTAATACACTTTATACTACCGATCAGCTCAACTACGTTCTCGGTATCAAGCCCGGAGAGGTATATAACCAAAAACTTCTCACCAAACGAACTATGGAAGATGACGATGCGATCGCCAACCTCTACATGGACCGTGGCTACCTGTTCTATCAGCTCATTCCTATTGAGAAAAATATCAAAGGTGACTCAATCGCACTCGAAATGAGAATGTACGAAGGTCAGCCTGCAAAGATCAACAAAGTTGTCATCAACGGTA
>CAZHHF010000234.1:0-2875 GCA_964531905.1 uncultured Bacteroides sp. | reverse complement strand
CTACCATTACACCATAAGACAATCCTTATCGCTCAAAAAACGTAAGACTGTTTTCTAAAGCGATGCAAAGGTATGTTTTTTTTTGATAACTCAAAAAAAAATGGCGGCTTTTTGATAAAGCCGCCAAAAATGTGGGAGTCGTGATATTTATTCGAGATCAATTGGAACTGCAACAACCTTAAGGTTATTATCGGTGATGAACTTGAGGATGTTGTCGCGTACGGGCGACGGATCGACGTCGGCTTCGATACGTTTCACTGCGTTGAAGATTGAGGTTCCGCTCTGATAAAGGTGACGGTAAGCTTTGGCTACGTCATCGATGAGTTCTTCGGTGAAACCGTACTTCTCGCTTTCTTTTCTCATAACTTTGGCGTTCACTCCGAAATATGCTACCGGGTTGTGGGCAACGATGATATATGGGGGAACGTTTCCGTTGATACGGCATCCGCCTTTGACAAATGCCCAGTCACCGATTTTGCTGCCTTCGTGGAGAATGCAGTTTGAGGAGAGGATCACGCATTTACCAACATGGACACCGCCGGCGAATGTAACACCGTTTCCGATAACAGAGTTGCCTTCGAGGTGGCAGTCGTGTCCGATATGGCTGTTTGCCATGATGAAGGTGTCGTCGCCGATCATTGTGCCGCCTTCTGACGAGATACCGCGGTTAATGATCACATGTTCGCGGATAACGTTGTTGTTTCCGATATAGCAGTAGGATTCCTGGCCTTTCCAACGGAAGTCCTGAGGATCGGCTCCGATGATCGCTCCTTGATATATACGGTTGTTCTTGCCCATTCGTGTGCCTCGGATAACACTTGCGTATGGCATGATTTCGCATCCGTCTCCGATTTCAACATTGGCATCGATGAATGCGAACGGGTGGATTATTACGTTGTTGCCGATTTTGGCGGTAGGATCAACGTGGGCTTTGTCACTTATCATGGCTTTTGGGTATTGGTTGACATTAATATTATATTAGCGTCCTCCTCCGAGCGACTGGTAGAGGTTTATTACTGCCTGTGCCTGAGCGAGATTGCAGCTTATCAGCGACATCTGTGCCGACAGGAGTCCCGACTGGGCTGTAAGCACTTCGAGATATGTGGCCGATCCCATTGAGAACAGCTCTTTGGTGTATTCGCTGGCTTTCTGCAAGTCGTCGACCTGCAGTTTGAGTGTAGCGGCTTTGGTAGAGTTGTTTTCAAAGTGGGTGAGTGCGTTGCTCACTTCTGAACTTGCGCTCAGGAGTGTTTTCTCGAAATTGTTGAGAGCCTGTTGCTGCTGTGCTTTTGTTGCCTGGAGGCGGGCGATGTTCTGGCCGCGTGAGAAGATGGGCGCAACAACCGAACCTACAACTGATGCGATCCAGTCACCGGGGTTCTTGATCATTGAACCGAAGCTGTTGGTGAATCCGTAGTTTGCGGTGATCGAGAGGCCGGGGTAGAATGCTGCCCGGGCTGAGTTGGTAGCGTAATAGGCCACTGCGAGTGACTGTTCGGCTGCCTTTACGTCGGGGCGGGCTGCAAGCATGTTCATGCCGACCTTACCGTTGAGTGCGATTGTAGGAGCGGCATAGTCGCCGAGTTCCGGAATTTCGAATCCCTGAGGGGTTGTACGCAGAAGCAGAGCGAGGGTGTTGTTCGCTTCATGGTAGGAACTACGGAGGTCAGAGAGTGAGGCGAGGATGCTGTAGTAGTTTGCCTCGGCTTGCACAACTGCGGCTTCGTTGGCGCGTCCAACGAGTTTGTAGTTACGCATGATCTCAACGTTTTCTTTCCATATTTCGGCAGTGGATTCGCTGAGATTGATCTGGCTTCTGAGCGCGCCGATAGCATAGTAGCAGTTGGCAACGGCTCCGATGATCTGAGAACGTACTGCCTGGCAGTAAGCCTGTGACTGACGGTAGGAAGCCTCGGCTCCGCGTTTCGAGTTAAGGATCTTGCCGAATACATCCACTTCCCATGATGCTGTCAAGGGAATGGTGTAGTTCCAATTGGTGAGCTTGCCGTTGCTTACGCTCGATGCACCGCCCTGGGCTGAAAGAGCGAGTGACGGCAGATAGCTCAGGCGTGCGCCGCGCATGTTGGCGTGGGCTATCTCCACGTTGAGTCGCGCGTTGTCGAGGTCAACGTTGGATGCGAGTGCCTGTCGGATGAGGTCGGCGAGAATAGGATCGGTGAAAACCTCATTCCACGGCAGGTTGCCGAATGTCAGTGAATCGACCGGCTGCTGGGTTGCCTGGGAATATTCGTTTGCGAGAGTGCTGTTCTGCTTCTCGATATCGAATTTCTGATATATGTGGCATCCCGTGAGCATAGACATGCCCACGAGTGCCATCGAGAGGGTTATAAATTGCTTTTTCATTGCTTCAGTGTGTTAGTTTTTGCGGGAGAACTGCTCGATTTCTGATTCAATTCCTGAATTGTCGGTATCAGCCCATTTAAGCGGTGATACTTTCTCCTGAATGAGCTGGAATGTGACGAATAGAGCCGGAACGATGAATACCTGCAGAATCATACCGATAAGCATACCGCCGATCGAACCAGTTCCGAGGGCCCTGTTACCGTTGGCACCTACACCTTCGGCGAACATCATCGGGAGAAGACCGATGATAAGTGCAAGCGAGGTCATGAGGATCGGGCGGAGACGTGCCACAGCACCCTGGATGGCGGCATTTACCACCGACATACCGGTGCGTCGGCGTTCAAGCGCGAACTCAACGATAAGGATGGCGTTCTTGGCGAGAAGTCCGATAAGCATGATCAATGCGATCTGGAGGTAGATGTTGTTGGAGATTCCTCGGAGATCGGCGAAGATGAACGATCCCATAAGTCCGAACGGAATCGAGAAGATTACCGCCCAGGGAAGGATGTAG
>CAZHHF010000233.1:0-2890 GCA_964531905.1 uncultured Bacteroides sp. | reverse complement strand
CATTGACATCCATTATTGCTCTTGTAATAATCTTCATGCTTCTTTATCAGGAATTCAAGAGCGTACGTCAGTCATTGATTATTCTCATAAACATGCCGTTGGCAATGATCGGTGGAGTCCTTATTCTTGTACTCACCGGTGCCGAACTAAACATCCCTGCCATCATCGGTTTCATATCGTTGCTCGGAATCACAACACGTAACGGTATGTTGCTTATCTCCCGTTACAACCACCTCAAGGAAGAAGGAGAACCGCTCATGGAACGCATCCGTCATGGATCGGCCGACCGACTCAATCCTATCATAATGACTGCTCTTACATCGGCTCTCGCACTTATTCCCCTTGCGTTGCGAGGTGGAGAAGCCGGTAACGAAATCCAGTCGCCTCTCGCAGTGGTTATTCTTGGAGGACTGATCTCGGCTACATTCCTTAACGTGTTTGTTGTGCCGGTAATTTACTATTTGTCAACCCGAAAAGAAGAATTGTCAAAATGAAGAAAAATATAATAGCACTTTGCCTGACTGCATTATTTGTCTTTCCGGTAAGTGCCGGTGATTCATTCGATCAGCTTATTGATAGAATCGTGTCCACCAATCCCGACGTTATGGTTGCTGTTTCCAGAAGCAACTCGGAAATAGAGGCACTCCGGGCCGAAAACATTCTTGAAGGCCCCGAAATCGAAGCATTTCATAAATGGGGAAATCTCGGGGGACGGAAATATGGAGCCGGAATAAGTCAGGGATTCGATTGGCCCGGTCTATACCGTTCACGCCGTAATGCAGCCGTGCTGACCGCAGGAGCTAATGATTGCCTTAACAACGCGGTGATTCTTGAAAAGAAACTCGAAGCGAAAAGCCTGCTCATTGACCTTGTTTCAGCTAAACGCACATTGAACCTGCTCACATCTATTCAAACATCGATGAAAACTCTCGCGTCGAAGTATGATGAAGGTTATCGCAAAGGTGAAGTTTCGATTCTCGATAAGAACAAGATTGATATAGAAGTACTTAAAATTTCATCCCAGGTGACCAAGCAGATAACTGCCTGTGAAGAGATCATCACATCTATTGTTAACCTCGCGGGTGGAACCGACGTCTCCCCATCATTGGACTCACTCGATAATTATCCCGAGGAAATGCTCCTTTCGGTCAGCGATTACGAGAACCGTATAATTGACAATGACCCCATGTTGACCTATTATCGAATCATGGAACTTGTCGGCGATGAAAACGTACGTATCTCTCGTCTTTCAGGATTTCCGTCATTTTCAGTAGGATATGAATGGGAGAGGGAAGAAGGGCAGAACTTCAACGGTGTTAGCCTCGGAATACGCTTCTCGAGTTGGTCAGGTAAACATCGTAAGGATTCGGCCCGATATGCTGCGATCGAGAACCAGACGCGCTTGCAGGCCGAGCGTAAACGTATGATTGCCGATATGGTCACCGACCGTAGTGCTGCGCTTACCTTTGCCACCCAGATCGACGGTTATTCCCGTATTCTCGATAAAGGAAATCAGGAAGCACTTCTGAAACAGGCCCTTGATGGCGGAGAAATCAGTCTTCTTACCTACCTTCAGGAAGTTAATTACTTCGTTGAGGCGCGTATCGATTACGAAGAAATCTGCCATGACTACAATATTGTGCTGGCTCGTCTTAACAAGATCAACATGATACACTAATTATTCAATAATATATGCGCAAATACATTTTAGCCGCCGCTTCGGCAATCGCAATTATGACAAACGCTAATAATCCATTTTTTACCGAGTTTAAGAATGTTCATGGAACAGCACCATTCAGCGCCATCAAAACCGAACATTATGAACCGGCTATCAACCGGGGACTCGAAATTGCCTACAAGGAGATTGACGCTATCGTTAGCAATCCCGACGCACCGACGTTTGAGAACACCATCGTCGCACTCGATCGCGTAGGCAGCGATCTTAACAGGGTACTTAACGTATTCTACCCACTTTCTTCAGCATTGAGCGACGATGCGATCATGGAAATCAGCAACCGCGTTACACCGCTCCTTAGTGAATACTCCACATCGCTTGTTCTCAATGAACCGCTTTGGAAAAGAGTTAAGACAGTTTATGAGAATAAGGAATCCCTCGATCTTGATACCGAGGACGCCAAACTGCTTGAAAAAACCTATGATTCCTTTGCTCTTTCAGGAGCCAATCTTGAAGGCGAAGACCGTGAGACATATAAGAAACTCAGCAGCGAACTCTCTGAACTCAGCAATAAGTTCGGACAGAACCTTCTCAAGGAACTTAACACCTATGAGATATGGCTCACTGCCGATGACCTCGATGGTCTTCCTCAGGGCGCGGTAGAAGCAGCAGCACAGGCTGCCGCTGAAAAAGGCCGTAATGGAGAATACCTCTTCACTCTCGATGCACCCGTCTACTCACAGTTCATGAAATACTCTTCACGCCGCGATCTGCGTGAAAAAATGTATCGTCTCTATAGCGGTCGTAACATTAAAGGTGAGTACAGTAATGTGGAAATCCTCAAGCGCATTGCCGAGGTCCGCCGTCAGATCTCTAATCTGCTCGGAGCTAAGACCTATGCCGAACATGCCACCCGTCGTTCGATGGCTGAGACACCTGAAAACGTTATGAACCTCCTCACTCGTCTTCGTGACGCCTACCGCCCGGCACTCGAAAAAGAAATGACCGAGCTTAACGAGTTCGCATCGAAATATGAAGGAAAAACCTTCACCGTCACCCCCTGGGACTATAGCTATTACAGCACTAAGCTTAAGAACGAGAAATATAGCTATGACGCAGAGGAAATGCGTCCCTATTTCCAACTCGACAGCGTTGTCAGCGGCGTTTTCGGTCTCGCCAAAAAACTTTACGGACTCAATTTTACATTTAATCCTG
>CAZHHF010000232.1:0-2933 GCA_964531905.1 uncultured Bacteroides sp. | reverse complement strand
TAGTGACGGGGTATTGCGCAGTTCTTCGCTGCTGATTTTTTTAGCTCCTATTTCGGCGGTTTCCACGGCAGGTGATTCGAGACGCGAAACAACAAGCACTTCATCAAGTAGCATTGGTGCCGATAGAGACGGTTTCGGTGTAATCTGCTTTCTGACCGACGTTTCGGTTATGTATTTCCGTTCAGAAATGCGTTTCTGTTTCAGGATCACGTTGTTGCCCTTGATTTTATATTCTATCCGTGTATTCCTGAATATGTCGGCGAGAACTTTTTTCAAAGGCTCATTCTTAGCGGTGACAGTGACAGTCATTCCTTTGAGTATTTCGGAAGAATACACGAAGTTTCTGCCGGTTTGCTCCATTATGATTCGGAACACTTCCGATGCAGGTTGATTCGAAGCTTCGACCGTGACCCTCTGCGAAAACATGACGAGCGGACTAAGCACTGCCAGCAATATGATTAAGGCAAGCTTCATCGTTTCTCTTTTACTATTTTAAGTTCTGTTCCGAGTATATCGTTGATCTCGTCAATGAGTTCAAGCAGATTGCCTTCGTAGTGGAGCGATAGACGGTATGTATCGGGATCGTCGGGTAGGTTATCAACCTCTATACCATAGACTTTTTTGATTTCGGCGATCACAGCGGTTAGGGGAGCATCCTCGAAGTCGATAGTTCTTTCGATAAGTTCCGGTGTAGTTAGCACCGACTGAACAGGCTCCGATGAAGGCTCGATGTTATACTCATTATAGATATAAGTTGCTGTCGCCGACAAGATGATTGTGGCGGCTACGGCAGCTGCAATGCGTAAACGCTTCCATCGGAACGGATTTATAAGACCGAGACGTCGCCATCCTGTATCGGTTGAGAAAGATCCTTTTCGGTAATGTCGTGCAACGAACGATAAATCTTCTTCTTTCATATCAGTTTAAAAATCTATTCCTACGCGGAAAGCGAACATGACTTTGGTGTGGTGTTCCGTACCGATATATTTGTACATCAGGTATCCTGTCGAAGGATCAATCTCCGGATTGATATCATACATATCGATCTTACTCCCTTTTACTGTTACTCCTAAACCGAGATTTATGCCGAGCCGCCGTCCCCAGTTGAAGCGGTAGCCTAATGTCGGTGACAGATAAATTCCTCCTCCGTCGGTCAGTGAGTAACCTATCTTGAGATCACCGAACGGTGTGAGCCGGCCGAATTTCTGATCGGTTCTGATCTGGAGGAACAGCGGTACGATATAGTTGCTGTTCCTGCTGCATCGCTCAGCGGAGATACCGGCGCCCAGGAAGATACTGGGATTGAATTGATAACCGTGGGAGGTAGAGGCTCCTGAATAATAGTAGGTCACCCGATTGCCGTGATAAAATTCTGTGTAAGTGGTAAGGTCGTTGTTCCAGTCGATAAAACCGCGGTATCCTTTTTCGGGTTGGTGTGCGTTTGCAACTGATGCGATGAGGGCAAGCATTAATGCGATAAGTATTGTTTTAGTCATTAAAGTGGTGGTTTTAATTGTTATTACACCCTAATGACGTCTTCTCCTCGGAAAAGTCCTATTCCGGAGTGAAAAATTTTTATAAAATTTATAGGAAAGGGAGGAAGAACGGTTTGTGGCCTGTTGAAAGTTCCTCGCGCAGACGGCTGAATGCTTTGGTGAGATGGTTTTTAACTGTTTTAACTGATATGCCGAGTTCTTCGGCGATCTCGTCATTGGAGAGTCCGTCGCGTTTACTGAGTAGAAAAATCTCGCGACACTTTTCGGGGAGTCGGTCAATAGCACGCCATATTCTTGCATCGCGGACCGATGTATCGACTTCTTCCTCGCTTATATCGGCGATAATGTCGAGTTCGACAAATGTTTTCTGTTGCCGCAGATGCGTTATGCACTCGTTACGCACGCATCGGTACATGTAGCGGCTGAAATCATCAATATCGGCTCCGGCTTCTATTTTCTGCCATGCTTTCATGAATGCATCCTGTACCAGATCCTCGGCCGAGTCCACATCGTTCACAATGCGCAGCGCGTACATGCCTAATGGCAGGTATAATTTTCGGAACATTGTCTCAAATTCGCGCAGTGTCATTGTAAGCGGTTATTTATGCTTTCCAACAGATATCGTAGCCGTCGAACAATAGCTTGATATGGCCGTTGTCGTTCATCCACGAGAGGTAGGAGCGGACTGTGGATAGAATAAGCATATAGTTCTCTATGTTGACTTTGAGACCGAAACGGCTGATGATATGTTTAGTAATCGCATGTACGTTGGACGGCTCACGGGTACAGAAGTCGATTATGATCTGCTCGATTTCAGTGATCTTATCCCGGTTGGCTTTCACGAGCGGGTGAATGTCGCGCACTGGTTCGGAGTGTGACGGAATGTAAACGTCGCAGTTGAGACTCTCTATGCGATTGAGGGTCTCGAGAAATGCGCCGACGTTATAGATGTAAGTGATGCCTGTTCTTGCAAGCAGTTTTTCGCCGATGACCGCGTCGGCGAGAAAGGCAGTGCGGTCGGGAGTTATCACTCCTGCCATTTCGAAGAAATGCCCCGGCAGACTAATGATCTCAAGCTCTTTCGGGAATTGGTGAGCGTCGAAAGATAATGCTGCCGATTCGGGCATCGTGAATTTTTTTCTGATTTCATCGGGCGGATACCCTCCATAGAGCATTGCTGGCGGGAGATCGGGATAGTGCATCAGTACTCGTTCGCGTTCGGGAGCGAAAACCGGGCATCCGGTATGAGAGACGATGTATTCGTTTCCACCGATATGGTCAATGTGGGAGTGTGTGTTTATGATCCCTTTGATTTTCCACCCCTGATTCCGGGTTATCTCAAGTATCTTATGTGCCGATGGTCCACTGAAGGATGTATCGATCAGGTAAACCGAGCAGTCATCGGCAAGATATATGCCGACATTGGAGTGCGACAGG
>CAZHHF010000231.1:0-2941 GCA_964531905.1 uncultured Bacteroides sp. | reverse complement strand
GTAGTCAACCCTTATTTGAACCGCATTGCACGGGCCGTGCGCACTCTACAATTTGAGTGGAGGTACAATTAATGGCGTAATCGAATTGTAAAAATTCGGTATTTTTTTGGAGCAAATCTTGATCGTTTTATAATAGTATTGATTACTTTTGTATCTGAATAGTCATGAACCAATCCCCTACCATTTAAATTTTAAATAAAGTATCAAGATATGAATATCAGTGAATTCAACAAAAGTTTCATTTCATCGGTGTTAATAATAGTATTGATGTTCTGGACTCCTTGTGAGGCGTTAGCCTTATCTGTAAGCAACAGTAGCAATCTGCTTGAAAACGGCACTCAAATGGTGCTTCGCGTAAATGAAAATTTCAATGCGGCCAATGTAGCGGAGACCGGGACTATAAGTGCGACAGTGGATGGCGATGTGTATTCATCGGACGGCTCAAGGGTTCTTATCAAATCGGGAACACCTGCCACCATTGAGTTTACAGCTGATTCCAATGGCTTCTGGGGAAAGGCGGGTAAATTATATATGACGCATGCCTATACCAAGACGGTTGATAACAAACGTGTTTCGCTACGATTGAGCGTCAGTAAGAGCGGTGGTAGCAAAATAGGTGGAGTGATCGCTCTGTCGGTGATATTTTTCCCCATCGGTCTGATAAGCGGATGCATGAAAGGTTCTATGCCTAAGATTCATGAGGGTACGACTTATAATGCATCAGTGATACAGGATATTATAGTGGAGTAATGCCTTGTTCCGTTCTTGTTTTATATAAATAAACGTTTATCTCGGTTGAGCATCTTCGAAGCCTACCCCAGGTTCGCTTTCAGCTCATCTGAGGTTGTGTATATTGAGCGTCTACGACGCTGTTAATCGGGTCGTTATATTGGCGGACGCACGAGCTGTGTATCCCTACTTTAGGGGGATGATTATCAAGCAATTGGAGATAATTAGGGGGGGGTATTCCTACATTCTCATATTACGTAATGATACTTATTTAATCGAAAAATTATGATGATAAAACGCCTATATCTGCTGATAATTCCGTTCTTGTTTCTGACGTCGTGCCGTAATGATGACGAACCGATTCCCGAAGAAGTCAGAAATGAGAAGACGTTGCTGATGTATCTTCCCTGGTCATCCAATCTCACAGGCTACTTTTATCAGAACATCAAGGATATGGAATCAGCGATAGAGGAAATGAAGGGATTATCGGATGAAAAAGTGCTTGTGTTCATATCTCAGACTCCGACTGAAGCATCATTGTTTGAAATAAAATATGAAAACGGAACGTGCCAAAGGGCTGAAGTGAAATCATACTCGGATCCGGCTTTCACAACAGAAAACGGTATTACCCAGATTCTTAATGATGTAATAGCATACGCTCCCGCAAAAAGATATTCGATGATCATAGGGTGTCATGGTATGGGTTGGCTTCCGGTAAACGCAAGCAGGGCCATGCGATCTCAAGAGAGGTATCATTGGGATTATAGCGAATTAACACGATATTTCGGTGGTACTACTCAAGAATATCAGACAGATGTATCCACGTTGTCATCGGCCATCGCAAACAATGGCATAAAAATGGAGTACATTCTCTTTGACGACTGCTATATGTCATCTATCGAGGTGGCCTACGAATTAAAGGATGTGGCAGACTACCTGATAGCATCGACATGCGAGGTCATGGCGTATGGAATGCCTTACGCCACTATGGGTAAACACTTATGTGGAATTCCTGATTATAAGGCTATATGCGATGATTTTCATGAGTTCTACTCAAATTATTATGTGCCATGCGGAACTATTTCGGTTACTGATCTGTCGCAGATCGATTATATGGCAAGTATGATGCAACATATCAACAGAACCTATTCCTTTGACGATCACGAGCTTGGCCAAATACAGAATCTGGATGGCTATAGTCCTACCATTTTCTATGATTTCGGAGATTATATCAACTTACTGCTCGATCAGAATAATGCCCCAGAAAGTCTAAAAGCAGAATTTGACATGCTTTTAAAACGTCTAATACCCTACAAAACGAATACTGAAAAGTTCTATACTGCAAGCCGAGGTCCTATAAAGATCAATAACTATTCGGGAATAACGACCTCGGATCCCAGCATAAGTCAAAAAGCTATTGATAAGACTAATACAAGGTGGTATCATGCCACTCACTGATATATGTGGCACGGCTCTGGGGCGGTATGGTATATCCCGGATGCAAAAGCCGTGTTAATGTTGGGCATCTTCGAAGCCCATATTTGTGGTGGGATTTTGCCCCAGGTTCCGCTTCGCTCCACCAGGGGTTGTGTATGTTATGCGTCTCCGACGCTATCGAGTAAAACAGTGGCTGCTCCACGTGGTGTATGTAATATATTGGTAATTAATGGGTTGGTGGCGGACGCACGGGCCGTGGCGTCCCTACACCTGGATGGAGGTCATTGGACACGGCTGCTCCACGTAGCAGCCCTACAATCCATTGGAAATCAATATGATAGCCGTGGACACACGGGCATTGGACCCGGCTGCTCCACGAAGCAGCCCTACAATCAGTTGTGGGTTAGTTCGTTGGTAACGGACGCACGAGCCGTGACGTCCCTACTTTATGGAATTATAAAAAAGGGGTTACGCGAACAGCGCAACCCCTTTTTGATGGTATTTTACAATGAGAATCAGATGTTTTCGTTGGCCTGCTTAACCTCGGTAGAGATCTCGGGTTCGGGAAGGATACCATCACGGATGAGAAGGGCGTCAATGGTGGGATCCTGTCCACGGAAGCGACGATAGAGTTCGGCTGGATTCTCGGTTCCACCGCGCTCAAGGATGTTCTTACGGAATGAACGTGCCGTTTCCTGATCGAAGATACCGTTTTTCTTGAACTGAGCAAAAGCATCGGCATCAAGAACTTCGGCCCATTTGTAGCTGTAATATC
>CAZHHF010000230.1:0-2948 GCA_964531905.1 uncultured Bacteroides sp. | reverse complement strand
GATATAATCGGCGATGACAACCTTTTTTATAAGACCGGTGATAACAAGAAAAAAACCGGCACTCACCATGAATCTATCGGCTCCTTTATTCCCGTCGATCTGCGGAAGCATATCTTTGGCTCTGACTACAGGGCCGGCCAGAAGCGGAGGAAAGAATGTCAGAAAGAACGTATAGTTAAGGAAGTTGGTACATGGCTTTATATCGCCACGGTAAATGTCAACGATGTAACTGATTGACCTAAAAGTAAAGAATGAGATTCCGGCAGGGAGAATGATATCGAGCGGATCAAATTTAACTGAGGCAATAGAAGCGAATGTCTGTATAAGGAGGTTGAAATATTTGAAATAGACAAGCATTCCTATATTGACTATCACATTGACTGCAACCATCAGTTTTCTTGCCGTAGGATTAACTGTTGAACCGAGAATATTTCCTAAAACATAGTCAAATACACATACGCCCAATAGAATGAAGCAACATTCGGCACTTGACTTATAATAGAAGTAAAGTGAGAAAGCAATAACTACAATCATTTTGAGCCATTGCCATCGGCTTAACGACTGGTATATAAGCAAAAATCCTAAAAATAACAATAGAAATAATCCCGTATTGAAAAGCAGAGGATTAGCAGCATCGAATCGGAGTATATCGGATAAGGCAGTCTGTAGTTCTCCCATGAATTATTTTTTATTAGAATTATATATAGCTTTCTCAAGAGCGTCAAATATCAGATCTCCGGTAATTTCATATCCGGCATACGTGTTATGGATACGGTCTTTACTCATAAGTCCGGCCTCGATCCATTTTTCGGACGCACCATCACCCCCGGCAACGGCATACCAGTCGTAGACAGGTACTGAGTTCCTTTTTCCGTATTCAATAATCACGTTCCTCAGTCTTTTGATATTCTCATTCACAGAGTAATTTTTAGAAGTGGAATAAACACGTCGGCCGGTTCTACGGTTACGTCTGACCACACGCGCTGACCTCTGACATTCTTTAGGCGTTGTAAGCAGAATCTTTATACCTGGATTATGTTTACGCAAGTCTTTTACAAGGTAATCAATCTCGGCATATAATGATTCATCGTCTACTTTCCCGAATGCTTCATTTGTGCCAAGACTTATGATCGCGAGATCAGGTGATAACTCTGCGACATCGCGTCCCATAGAACCAAGTCGGTTGTAGCTGGCGTATGTCGCACCGTTATTACCGATTGCGTGATATAATACCCCTTTATCATTTCCGTAAAGAACGGCACCAAAAAATGTGACCGGTTCAAAACTGTGCATATTTATATCTACAGATGTGACCGGATGGGAAAGATTTATTATCGTATGATCTTCGTCTCTCTCGGTCTTAAAGGAGATATCATGCCCAAGCCCGTCGGTAATCCTGTCAATATAAACAGATCCATTAGCGAGGAGCTTAACGCATTGAAAAGGTTCCCCATCGGGCTTTTGGGTGACTTCAGTTGAAAGTGAAACAGTGTATTTCAAAGAGCGCGGTGTAAAGGCTGTTCCGGTGAAGCCCATATCAGTAAGCCACGGCAGTTTCATGAGTTTTGCAGTCGTGACACGCGCCGTTGTCGTAAACTTATAGTTATTAGGCTCATTTGTGCCGCATATCTTCAGGGGCGTGATAAGTCCGCGTCCCCCGCTACCATATTTTTCCCAGAAATGATTTCGTGTTCGGTCCGATGATACATCCGCCTGGATATGCGAATCGCCGATATGGATTATCGAAACAGATGATGAATCGGTGTTCATGAATTTATTTCTCAGTGAACTCCAATCATCTCCATTTAAATTTATCGAATTGACTGTCTGATCAATAAATGGATAGTCGTCAACATTGACTACAGAACGCGGTTCCTCGATGACAACCGTACCCTCACGCAGATCGGCCTGCTCATCGGGATTGGAACATCCCATAGTAGCAGGTAAGGATAAGGCTATCAGGAGGTGCGTCAGTTTAATCATCAAGTTTAGATGTTAGTGCGTTGACAAAGAGTTTTCCCATTCTTTCACCTCCCTGGAATGAAAGGTGTATATAATCTTTGTTTATGTCACGGTTATTCACCCATTCGACTACCGAGTTCTCTCCACCCATTGCCTCACGCGTATCCCAGAACATTATTCCGAGTTTACGCGCAAGTTTCCTTTGTGTGGAGATCATTGCAGGTACAGTGTGCATCGACTTGACTTCAGTTCCATTCTTTACACCGCGATCGCCGATACCAAGCAGCAGAATGTCGGCATTGGGATAACATTCTTTTATGCGCTTTACAGATTTCTCGAACACATTGGCATAAGATGTGTAGTCGGTTTGTGATGCTGATAGCGCATTGATACCGTATTCAAGTATTATCAAGTCATAATCGATATATTCGCGCATCTGCGACGCGAGATCTAAATCAAGAATATTATGACGTATGCCGGCATAACCTCTGATCGACATATTATCAAGCGCTATACCATTGTTGCCATCAATGAAAAGACCTAATGCAATTAATGATGGCGAACTTGCCGACAGAGAAACAACATCAGTCTCTCCATCGATAACGATAGCCTGTACTTTATCGGACGGCTCTATATTATATTCCCTTGATTCATTATCGGCAAGTTTAATATAAATGTTTAAAGCTTGCGGAGCGATAAAAAGAAATGTTGTCCGTTTCCAGTCGGCTGCGGTAGCAATCTTTTTAGACCCTTTGACTGTGGTAGTCGCATTCCCGTTTGGAGTGTAGTAGAATCCCGACAGAGTAGCATGTTTCTTGCCATCCTTACGGAAATCGTGTTCATCCCATCCTGAGCATGTTTGTCTTATTGATCTACGGAATCCTGTCAGATTACTTGAAACCGGTACATATCCGGCACCACATCCTCCAAAATTTTGCTGAAGAATATTTCTGATATCCTGTGAAACTATAAAACCTTCTATATAT
>CAZHHF010000229.1:0-2953 GCA_964531905.1 uncultured Bacteroides sp. | reverse complement strand
GTTGCTCAATAACAATTTCCTCGGAAACGTTCGTCAATGGCAGGAACTGTTTTTCAATAAACGCTACTCGCAGACTCCAATGCTAAATCCCGATTTTGTTAAAATCGCATCGGCTTACGGTATTGCAGGTGAAAATGTCGGGAACCGCCATGAATTATCCGGTGCAATTGACAGAATGTTATCGACCGATGATTCCTATCTGCTTAATATAGCTATTGATCCCTACGATATGATGTTCCCTATGACCCCGGCAGGTTCTTCTTTTGAGAGAATAATGTTATCACGAACAGAAACATATCAACCGTTAGCATAATGAAAACCCAATTATATACCATTACCATTTTTTCTGAGAACTCCGTAGGTCTGCTCAGTCGTGTTTCTCTCATATTTACCCGACGAGGCATCAATATAGAATCAATCTCAGCGAGCAGCTGCTCAATACCGGGCGTTACGAAATGGATTATAACCGCCATTGCCGACCGGCAGATTCTTGATCAGATCGCGAAACAGATTGAGAAATGCATAGATGTGCTGAAAGTGTTCGTATATGATGATGAAGAGATCATATATCAGGAAGTGGCACTATACAAAATATCAACATCATTATTTCTCGAAGATTCCCACGTAGAAGAGATTATACGCCGACATAACGCAAGAATCCTGGAAGTAAAGAAGGATTTCACGGTAATAGAAAAAACCGGTCATTATAGCGAAACCGAGACTCTTTTCAATGAACTTAAGAAGTTTGACCTAAAGCAGTTTGTAAGAAGCGGAAGGGTTATCGTTACGAAATCGCCCCATGAATATGTAACCGAATATCTTCTTGAACAGGATAAGCGAATCATCGACTCTCATTAAAAATGAATAACCATCACGTATCCAACATCTTTCTAAGTGCAGGTAAATGCAATGCGCAGGGTGAACTTCCGGTACAGTCTCTTTTACAATATCTCATCGATGCCGCAACCGCGCATGCCAATAGCATCAATATAGGTTACAGCCGACTGATTGCCATGAATTGCGCATGGGTGTTAAACAAGATAAATATTGAAATCGACTCATATCCTACAATAAACCAGGAATTCCGTATAATAACCTGGATTGTAGCTACAAACCGGTTCTATAGTGAAAGAGCATTCAAAATTGAAGCTGCCGACGGAACTGTTCTCGGGCATGCCATGACAACGTGGATGGCGATAGACCTGACCGAACGCAAAGCAGCCAATCTTGAAAAAATCTTCCCGGAAGGTTTGCCTGATACCGGAATTAGACCTCAAATGAGAGCGGCAGCTAAACTCGCGCATATCATCGATCCTGATGATGTGAGTCACTATATTTTCAAGTATTGCGATATCGATTGCAACCGACATGTGAATTCGACAAGATATATGGAATTGATTCTGAATCGGTTCAGTGTCGATTATTTTGATGCTCACATGATCTCCAGCATTGATATTACCTACCACGCAGAAGCATATTTCGGACAGGAAGTTGAGGTATGGCAAAAAACGGATAAAAACGATAATTCAATGGATTTCGAGATTAAACGTGATGAGACACACCTCACAAGAATAAAGCTGAAAATGAAAGAAAGAAAACTTTCGGAGTAAATTTATGCGGTTTAACATACTATTGTAACGGTTGAATCAAAAAAAATGCCTACCTTTGCACCCATAATTCAATATAACCGCACAACACACTGTAAATCAGTTTATTAATATAATTCAAGGAAAAATGGATTTAATCGATCTGTTATCACCGCACAATCTTAGTCTGGCAGCGACAATTATATTGTATTCGTTTGTAATCGCAGCCGGATTATTTTTAGGCAAACTAAAGATTGGAGGAATATCACTTGGAGTGACCTTCGTTCTTTTTGTAGGTATTTTAATGGGGCATTTCGGATATGAAGTCGACACCCAGGTATTGAAATTTATCCGTGAATTCGGTCTCATTCTATTCATCTTCGCCATCGGTTTACAAGTTGGACCCGGTTTCTTTTCATCATTTAAGGAAGGTGGTGTGAGATTGAATTTACTTGCCGTGAGTTCTATTGCACTAAACGTTCTTATTGTTGTCATCATCTACCTTATAGAGGGTGGCAGAACCTCAATAAGCGCTTTAGTCGGAATCATGTCAGGTGCTGTGACCAACACTCCCGGTCTCGCAGCCGCACAACAGACAATAGGAACCCCTGAAGCTGAAAATATAATGGCAATGGGTTACGCTGCGGCATATCCTCTTGGTGTTGTCGGTATAATCGCCGCCATGTTTATTATCAAAGCGATTTTCGGTATAAAGGTTGAAGATGAGATCCGTCAGATCGAAGAATATCAGGAAAATAGCCAGCTCAAACCATTCATGATGTCACTTGAAGTGACCAATAAGCTTATTGATGGTGTGAGCCTTGCAAAACTTCATGATATTATTACATGTAATTTTGTGGTTTCACGAATAATGACCCCTGAAGGAACAATAATAATTCCAAAATCCTCGACATGTATTCACGTTGGCGACAGGGCATTAATCGTTCTTTCAGCTCAGGACGAACACCGCTTCTCAGCTGTTCTCGGCGAAAGAGTCGATATGGACTGGGATGCTGCTACTCCCGATAACGTGGTTTCACGACGTATTGTCATTACCAAGAGTGAATACAACGGTGTGGCCATAGGTTCTCTACGCTTACATAAAGGATACAATCTTAATGCAACACGTGTTAACCGTGCAGGTGTAGACCTGTTGGCCTCTCCGGGTCTCAGACTTCAGATGGGAGACCGAATCACAGTTGTAGGTGCATTGGACGATATCGACCGCCTTGCATCGAAAATGGGTAATTCAATGAAGCGACTTAACCAACCGAACCTGATAACGATATTCATCGGTATTCTTTTCGGTATTCTGGTAGGTTCTATTAATGTAGGGTTCGGAATGAAACTTGGACTCGCCGGCGGTC
>CAZHHF010000228.1:0-2966 GCA_964531905.1 uncultured Bacteroides sp. | reverse complement strand
GGAGCTTGATGGAGTTGGCAAACTTCACCCAACGGCGCCAGTCGCCGTAAGAGATTGTCTTATCGTTCTCGATATCCTCGATGCGACGGAGATCTTCAGCAGAGGGCTGACGCTCGTTAAGGATTTCGATCGCTTCGTCGAGATCTTCGAAAATCTGATTGTAGACCTCAGCTCCTGGTTCGTAAACCAAAGAACGGTTACGCACGCGGTTACGCCAGTCGGTATAAGGAGCGGCACCGATGAAGTCAACCACTTCATGACCCACGTATGCCTGAATGATAAGGGCAATCGCACGCCACTCGGGACGGCTGTCAATTATTTCCTTTTCATCATCTTTTGACTTCATGTCCACCGCATAGTGGAGTGCGTTGTAGGATTGTATGAACACGGAGTTGTCAATGGGACCTCCGAGATAATCGTTGGGGTAGGTGTAGAGTGTGGGTAGTGCGCCACCGAAGCCGAATGTACCTTTCGACGTTGTCCAATATCCGGCGTAGTTGTCGATATTGTTGGCACGCTGGTATTGATAATTGTGAGGCTGCCAGCTACCGTCAGGCTCGTGAGAATAGTTGATCATGAAAGGTATGGCACCGCGAAGTTCCTTTTCGAGGATCTCCATATCGTAACGACCGGCTCCATCCTCTTCTTCGTTGTCCTGATCCTCTTGCCTGCCTACCATCCAGGGATATTCTTCCTGGAACTTGTCGCCACAACTTGTGAGTACACCCGATGAGAGAAGTGACGCTCCGGCAACAAGGCCAAGTATGATATGTTTTTTATTCATTATCTTGTGCATTGATTGGGGTAATTAGGAAAATTAGAAGTTAAGTTTCAAGGTGATAGCGTAGTTACGCAGAGTTGGGAGTGCGTATACGTCGATACCCTGCAGACCATTGGCTGCCGTCATGGAGATGTCGGGGTCAACGGGCGAATCTTTGTAAAGGAAGAATGCGTTCTTCACTGAGAACTGAAGAGTCATATCCTTAGTCTTACCGAAGATGTTCGGGAAGAGGTAGCTGAGCGAGATGTCGCGCATGCGGAAGCTTGTGGCGTTGTATACGTGATCTTCCATAGGAGCTGAACCGATGGTGGTGTAGTAGTTCTCTACAGGAACAGTGCGACCCGATCCGTCGGGGAGATACATCAGCGGCACCATGTTTCCTGCTGCATCAAATGCTTGAAGGGCGGGGTCGTTAAGTGCGGCTGCACGGGCAGCAGCTGAACGCTCGGACAGACCGAAGAGGTCGCGTTCGGCTTCGGTATATGACATTACTTTACCACCGATACGTCCGTCGATAAGGAAGTAGAGCGTGAGGTTACGCCAGCTTACGGTATTGTTCCAACCGAGGCGATAGGGTGAGGTAGTATTGCCGACATAGGTCGAGTAAGTACCGCTCTCCATAGCGGGTCGGGCATCAAGTCCGGTACCGGAGACACGGATATTACCTTCGGCGTCGCGGGCAAACGAGTTAACGTAGAGGTCACCATATTTACCACCTTCGATATATTTGATGCGGAAAGCATTGTTACCCATCTCTACGGTGTAGTCGCGACCATCGCCAGGGTTATAGGTTTCGAGAATCTTGTTATCGTTCCATGCGAAGTTGAAGTTGGACTGCCAGCGCCAATCGCGATTGATAACCCAACGGTAGCCGGCCGAGAACTCAAGACCGTAGTTCCGTATCTTACCGGTATTTACCGGTTTGCTTTCGCCACTGGCCGTGGTGATGTACATAAACTGGTTCTTAAGCGTAGAGTTGTAGTAGGTAAGGTCAATATTGAATTTGTTGTCAAACATCCACATGTCTATACCTGTTTCAAACGATGTAGTAGTTTCGGGGAGCGGATTTTCAAACGTTGGCGGACGCGAAGTTACGGCTCCGGTAGAGAAGTTTAGGGTTTGACGGGCGAAGAGTGTGTTAGGGATCGGGTTACCGACTACCGACCAGCTTCCACGCCATTTCAACTGATTGAGCCAGTTGACGGGCTGCAGGAATCGGTCGATAAGTACATTGGCTCCCACTGAGTAGTAGTCAAATGATTTATAACCTTTACCTTGAGTAAACTGCTGGAATGACTGCGCCCATTCTATACGGTAGCTACCGTCGACATACACCTTGTCATAGAGACCGACCGATGCTGTTGCAAAGAGTGCTGAACTCCAGTCTTTATAACCCCAAGAGTCGGTTGCAGAGGCTTGAGAAATTTTAACGAGACTGCCGTCGGGCGCTTTTACCCAACGATAGCTGTTGTTTACGGTGAATGCGTTAGGAATACCGCAGGTGTCGATAACAACTCCAACCGATTTGGTGCGGTCGTAATGACGTGAGAAGCTACCGCCGACAGCTACGTTAACATCAAACTTATCTTTGAGACGGTCTTTCCAAGTGAGCATGTGGTCATTATAGATGTCACTTGAAGTGCTGTTGCTGCTGGAATATTTACCACCGGTTGTAAGCCATCCGGCATCGTACATTCCGGCCCAGGTCTCATCGTCGTTCTCGTCCTTAAGCATGTCGATACTCAGACGGGTCTGATATTTGAGGTTACGCCATATAGTCCAGTCAAGGTTGAGGTTGGCCATGATGCGGTCACGTTTCCACTCCTTATTATACATATTGGTTACCCAGAAGGGGTTGTTGAGCGACTTATCGAACCAATCCCACGTCTGCACTGGCTGACCGAGCAACTTAATGTTTCCTTCTTCGGGGTGTGACACGATAATATCGTTCATTGTGCCGGGATGCTGATAGTGGTTGCGGAAGTAGCGGACATCCACGTCGGCAGGCATACGGTAAAGTGCGTGGAGAGCGCTGAGAGTTTTACCGGTGTTCGGTGGATTGTTGGTTTTCTGGTGAATCCAGTTGAGGCTGGTGCTGAGGTTTACTCTCTTGTTGAAGAGAGAGAATGACTCTTTGAGCATCACGTTATGACGCATAAACTTGTTGTTCTGCATCACACCTTTC
>CAZHHF010000227.1:0-2985 GCA_964531905.1 uncultured Bacteroides sp. | reverse complement strand
AAGTGATGTTTACACCGAAAGTAAAGCTTGATGTTGCGGGAACCGAGCAGTAGTCGATACCAGTAGCACCTGCACCGCCTGTACCACCTGCAGTTGATACTTCAGGATCCATACCTTTGTAGTTGGTGATGGTGAAGAGGTTGCTTGCTGTGATATTGGCATTGAGACCTTTGATAGTCTTTTTGCTCTTGAGGATTCTGGTGAAATCATAAGTCAGGCTGATATAACGGAGTTTCAACCAATTCACATCGGTAAGGAAGTTGTGGGAATTAGAAGCCATGTTACCCCAATATTTCTGAATCATAGCCTCACCTGAGTAGGTTGTGCTACCGATCTTATACTGCTGACCGGCTTCATAGGTCTGTTCGAAAGGTTCTCCAGTTACATAGTTGATACCTGAAACTGTTACAGATTTACGATCGTTTAACAGTGTCTGAGGATCCATACCAAGAGTAGTCATGTAATAAGATGTACCGTTGTAAACCAAACCGCCAAGACGGAAGTCAAGAAGGAATGAAAGATTGAATCCTTTGTAGTTGAATGAGTTGGTAAGACCACCGATGAGTTTGGGTTCGCGGTTACCGAGGATCACATTGTTAGAGTTGACGCGATAAAGACCAGTGGAAGGATCTACCTGATATTTGCCTGATTTTGCATCAACGTAGAATTCAGAACCTGTCAAACCGAGGAAGTAGTTTTTGCCGTAGGCTGCATCATCTTTAGACGATGGGCGGGGAATAGAGGCTGATTTGACAGTTCCGAACTGAGCATCGGTAGGATAGAAATACTGAACACCTTCAAGGAAGTCTCCGAGGCGGCCTTTGTTGTACGACAGGTTAAGAGTGAGATCCCATGAGAAGTCTTTGCTCTGAACGGGGATTGCAGTAATGGCAACTTCCATACCGTTATTGATTACGGAACCAGAGTTGATTGAAGCGAAGATGAAGCCGTTGGCGTTTGACAGACGCGGTGATGCAATCTGATGTTTTGTTTCGCTGTGATAGTAAGTGTAATCAAGACCAAGTCGGCCATTCAAGAATTTCAATTCAGCACCGATTTCCCATGAATCCTGAATTTCAGGTTTAAGCAACGCGTTACCCTGCTGCCAGCTGTTTGAGATTGCTGCAAAGCCGTTGTAAATGTAAGCATCGTTGACATAGGTCATTGTAGAATAGGGACTTGCATCCTTACCTACGCGGGCCCATGAACCACGAACCTTACCAAAAGTAAAGATCTCGCTGCCCATCAGACCATTGTCCTGAAGGAACTGAGTGAAAACAACCGATCCGTTTACTGAAGGATAGAAGTAAGAGCGGTTTTCTTTGGGAAGAGTCGATGACCAGTCGTTACGGCCTGTTACGCTAAGGAATACAGTGTTTTTCCAGTCGCCTCGAACCTCACCGTAAAGGCCGACCATACGTTTCTGAGTAAGGTTATCGGTGAAAAATTTTGTTTCACTTGAAATATTACCGAAACTGATTGGAGCGGAAGCGATAAAGTCATAACCATAGTGAGTCTGGTTGTAACGTTTGGTGTACTCGGTTGTTAAACCTACGAGTCCGCCTACTGTGAAGTCTCCGAGGTTCTTGTTGATGCTGGTCATCAAGTTGGTGCTTGAATAAGTGTAGCGGTAATCGCTCTTGCTGAGACGACCGTTCTGATATCTGGGACTTACAACCGATCCGGGAGCGATATATGTATAACCGTCGGTAGTATAATCATCGACTCCTAAACGTGCAACGATATTCCACCAGTCGGTTATATCATAAGCGAGCTGAAGTGAACCGGTGAAACGTTTTGTTTCATCATTGATTTTATCTTTGTTGATAATCCAATAGGGGTTTTCCTTATCGTCTTCCAACGCTAAAATACCTTCAAAAAGACGATATTTTAATCCTTCTTCAGTGAGATAATGGCTCATGTTTTCGGTACGTGGCCAGCTGTAAAGACCTGTCATAGCACCGTTACCGCCACCGCCGTAGAGACCGCCTGATGTAAGGGTCTTATCGGTTTTGGCAATTGAATATGCAACGTTAGCGCCAAGAGTGAATTTCCAGATTTTCTGCTCACCGTTGAAACGGAAAGTGGTTTTTTCATATCCGGTCTTCGGAACGATACCACCTTGATTGTAGTTAGAAGCCGAGAAGAAGAATGTGGTGTTTTTGCTACCGCCGGCTACGCTTACGGTGTTGTCAAATACGGCTCCTGTCTGGAAAAAGTCGCCTATATTGTCATAAATCGGCTCATTCTGAATCTTTTCACCCCAAGATTCATAAGTGTTCTGAGAAAAAACACCGTTATTCTGATATTTACCGATTCCGAATCTTGACTGTGCTTCGGGAAGTTTGTTTGCCCAGGAAGCGGTCACTTTGCTCGATACGTTAACTTTAACTGTACCTTCCGAACCTTTTTTAGTTGTGATGATAATCACACCGTCGGCAGCGCGAGAACCGTAAAGAGCTGATGCGGCGGCACCTTTGAGGACCGACATTGATTCGATATCCTCGGGGTTGATGTCCATTACACGGTTTGAGTAAGTTGTGTTTGAACGGCTCATACCGTCGGTACCTGTGTTACCTACAACTGTAGTCGAGTTATCGTAGATGATACCGTCGACAACGAACAGAGGTTCATTGGTACGACCTTCCGATGTTGAGTTACCACCACGGAGAGTGATGTTAGCACCGGCACCTGCGGCACCACTATACTGTGTAACGGTTACACCGGCGATTTTACCGGCGAGCGCGTTGACAACGTTCGGACTTTTATTTTCAAGAATCTCTTCCGATTTCATTTCAGAAACGGAGTAACCGAGTGCCTTACGGTCTTTCTTGATACCGAGAGCGGTAACGACTACTTCGTCGAGGTCGGTAGCACTCGTTTTGAGAGCGATGGAAAGAGGCGCGCCGGTGTATTTCACTTCGGTGGGCGCATATCCAACGTAGCTCACGCGAAGAATGTCGCCCGGTTTGGCGTTGATGGAGA
>CAZHHF010000226.1:383-3061 GCA_964531905.1 uncultured Bacteroides sp. | reverse complement strand
GGGACTGTCAGTCGGAATTAACACGGGTTTTAACAAAAATCAGATTGAGTATCAGCGGGAAAGGTCGATCGCTTAACATACGTTAAAGTTGATTCTCATATCTAAAATAAAATAGGTTGTACGGCGAATTCGCGTACAACCTATTTTATTAAATGTTATGATGCTTGATGTCTTAGTCCAGTGTTTGACGGCGCAATGTCAGATCGCGGTCGTTAATCTCACATGACATCATGTTATCTTTGATTTTAATATCGTCTATTTTGTTGATTTTGAAGAATCGTTTCTGAACTGCGAGTTTCATTTCCTGGTTGATATAGGCGATAACGTGGTGATTGAGCGCTACGGTATCGGGAGAAGAAGTTTCGCTAAGTACGTTATAGTTGAGCTGCACCGCATCGGGATCGACCTGGAGCGACATGCTGGTAGGATCGATCGCTACTGTGATTTTGTCATCATCGTTAGCGATCCACTCACCGCGAATTGTTGCTACTCCGCTTGCTGAATAGCTGATAGGTTGAATTACCTTATCGCTTTCGGGAATTTCAGATGTGGTAGTGAGTAATGCGCTCAGAGTCATGGTGCCTCCGGATGTTCCCGGTGTTCTTTCGAAGTCGATGATGTTGACTACTGTTGTCTGACCGGATGTTTCGTTGGCGATCATTTCGGGTGTACCCGACCATGTGCCGGTGATGTCATCGGCAAGACGTGATTTACTGTCGCAAGCTGTGGCCGCGAGAAGGATGGCTGCTGCCGGAATGAATTTTAGCAGTTTTTTCATAGTTGATGGTCTTTAATTCACAAGTTATAACGTTGTTGGTGTCAAAAGGTTCATGTTTTATACGGTCAAAAGAGGTCGCTATAGATTCTGTCGGTGGCTCCGAGGTTGCGGTTGATGTAGTCTCCGGCTATTTTGCCTGCGCTGATGCGACGGTCGTTGTCGTGGCAAAGTGAACCGAGGGTGGCAGTGACTTCATCGGTTGATGCGCATGTGAATCCTCCTCCGAGTTTAACAAGGTCACGTGCTTCCTTGAACTTGCTGAACCGTGGTCCGAAGACTACAGGTATTCCATAGACGGCCGCTTCGTTGATGTTATGGATTCCGGCTCCGAAGCCGCCGCCGATATAGGCGATTTTGCCATAGCGGTACAGGGTGGATAGTTTTCCGAATGAATCAACGATTATGCCGCGTATGTCATCGGGGTTCGGGTGGGGTGTGCTATTGCTGTCTTCCGGTGAAAACATTTTTTCCCATTCCGAAAGATATACTACATTACCTTTAATACTATCACGCAACTCTTTCAGACGTCGGTCATTGAATTCGTGAGGAGCGATGATGAAATGAATGTCGGGGTTGTCGTTGAGCCACGCTATATATTTCTCTTCATCGGCTTCCCAGCTGCTTCCGAAAATTATATCGGCACCTCCACCGTTGCGATTGAAGAGATCGATGGATTGTATTGACGCCGGGGTTTTCATTATGTCGGTAACGCGGTCGAAGCGGGTATCGCCTGCAACGGTAACGTTGTCGATGCCTATCCCGGCGAGAAGATTTCGAGAGTTTTCGTCCTGAACGTAGAGATGAGTGAAGCATCTGAGAACGTCGCGCATCATTCCTCCGTAGGGACGGAAGAAAATCTGCGACGGGCGGAATATCGCTGATATAATATATGTGGGAATGTTGCGCCGTTTCAGTTCGGTAAGATAGTTGCCCCAGAATTCGTATTTGACAAAAATCGCCATTGAGGGATTTATTGCATCGATCATTTCACGCGCATTGCTGGGGGTGTCAAACGGCAGGTATACGACAGCATCGACTTTGTCGTAGTTCTTGCGTACGTCGTAGCCCGATGGGGAGAAGAATGTGAGGACAATCTTTCTGTCGGGTTTCTCGCGACGTATTCTTTCGATAAGCGGTCGTGCCTGTTCAAATTCGCCGAGTGATGCGGCATGTATCCATATAGGACGGTCGGCGGATTTAAGAGATGATTTCAGTCGGGCGAAAGTTTCGGCCTGTCCGTCAATCATCTTACGGACTTTAGGGTTACGCGTGGCCACACACCGTGCGGCCAGCGCGTAAAGTCGTATGATCGAATTATAGACGCAATTCATTTGTGTAAAGACGAGGTTTGTATCAGGGGCGCATTACTCGGCCGGTTTAATTTCGGCTATTCCTCGTTCTATACGTGAGATTGTTTCTTCTTTTCCAAGCAGTTCGGTGATGTCGAACATGTGGGGGCCTTTGCACTCACCCACGACAGTAAGGCGGAATGCATTCATTACGTTGCCCATGTGGAGGTTGTTGTCGGTGATCCATCCGAGAACTACCGGTTCAGCAGCAGCTGATGAGAAGTCGGGAAGATTCCGGAGGATCTCAACAAGCTTGCGCATGTTGTCGGGCATATCGGGTGTCCAGCGTTTTTTAACGGCTTTGGGTTCGTATTCGGTGGGCGCCTTGAAGAAGAATGAAGCGTTCGCCCAAAGATCGTTTACGAAGTTGATGCGTCCTTTAACCATTGCCACAACACGGGTGAGGTATTCGTCGGTATATTCGTCGGGGTTGACTCCGTTGGCTTTGAGTACGGGACGGAACATTTTTGCAAGTTCTTCATCAGGGAGCATCTGGAGATAGCTGTGGTTGAACCATTTGCCTTTTTCAAATGCAAATTTGGCACCTGCGC
>CAZHHF010000226.1:0-373 GCA_964531905.1 uncultured Bacteroides sp. | reverse complement strand
TGACATTATCTCGGTGTCGTCGCCAGGGTTCCATCCGAGCAGGGCAAGGAAGTTGACAACAGCCTGGGGCAGATAGCCGCTTTCGCGATATCCGCTTGAGGTCTCACCACTTTTGGGATCGTGCCATTCGAGGGGGAACACGGGGAATCCGAGTCGGTCTCCGTCGCGTTTGCTGAGTTTTCCTTTTCCGTCGGGTTTGAGTAGGAGAGGGAGATGAACGAACTGCGGCATAGTGTCGCTCCAGCCGAATGCTTCGTATATGAGGACGTGTAACGGTGCTGACGGAAGCCATTCTTCGCCACGGATCACATGGGAGATTTCCATCAGGTGGTCGTCGACAATGTTGGCCAGGTGGTAAGTTGGAAGATCGTCG
>CAZHHF010000225.1:0-3079 GCA_964531905.1 uncultured Bacteroides sp. | reverse complement strand
CACCTGGTTTGGGACCAGGTGGTCGCAGGTTCGAATCCTGTCACCCCGACATAACGCGAGATACAGACTCTTAGTCTGTATCTCGCGTTTTTTAGCTTAATACAACCACACAAATGCGGAAGTACTATTCATTCCATCCTTAGCAATGATTCGACCTCTAATTTCAGTTTTGGAAGGTCATTGATCACTATTGCCCATATCATTTCCAACCTGAGACTATCATATCCATGAATAAGATAATTGCGGGTTCCCACAATTTGGCGCGCATTGGTAATCTTTATTTCCGGGTCAATCTTAAGGATGCGGTTTGTAGCCTCACCTATAATGGAAATATTCATATGTATAGCACTTCTAAGAATTGCACTTCCGGAATAAATATCAAATCGGCGAGGACGTGATTCAAAGAATGACTCTATTTCATTTATACAATAGAGAATATCAAATAACGACTTTTGAATCTTCCTATCCATAAATCAACTGTCGTGTTTCGTTTAGTTCTTCGCGAAAATAAGGATTGCGGACAGCACTATCATCTGTCAGATCAACTTTGCGACCGAGCAATGCTTCCAAAGCTGCTTGAAATCCGAAAAAATTACTCGCCGACTCAAGCAGTGGAATATTTTCCCAATCAAAATCAACACAAAAGTCCACATCACTGCTATCCGAAAATCGAGGAGTTAGAATCGACCCGAAAACCCATAATTTTCGAACTTTGAAGCGTTGACAGATTTCAATGATTTTATGTAAATTTACTTCGATGAGTTTCATGTGGTCCAGTTATTATCCCGCTTATTGTTCCGCAAAAATATTAATAATATATTGAATAACAAACCGATACGAATAAAAAGTTAACATCATCAAAAACGGCAATGCTCCGTTTTCGCCCCGGCCATTTAACAAAACAGGCCGTAACTCGATGAGTTACAGCCTATTATTCTAATAGTCGGGGTGAGAAGACTCGAACTTCCGACCTCCACGTCCCGAACGTGGCGCGCTGCCAACTGTGCTACACCCCGAAGACTCTTTATTGTTGGCGTTTCCATTAAAGAGCATGCAAAGATAGGTATATTTTTTTTAATACCTACAATTTTGCATGCTTTTTTTGTCGATTTTTTATCTATTGAACATTATTCATTTAATTCATAGGCCTTTATAGCGGCTGCCCACTCCAAATCAATTGGAGCGCCTTTTGCTGTCTTCGCATCAAAACCGGCCATAACCGTAGTTGCCACACACTTAACATCGCCGGTATCACGGTTCACGATTCGCTGCTCCATCTTAAAGCTACGCTCCGAAATTGACACCACTGCCGTAACAACCTCTATCGGCTCATCAATATAAGTAGGAGAATAAAAATTACAATTAATATTCACCACAACTACAGGTATCATGTGCCAATCGACCTTATCGGCCATCACCGATTTAAAATACTCGATTTTCCCAAGATCGAAAAACGCATTATACACCATATTATTCAGGTGTCCCACTATATCGATATCGTTAAACCTGATCTGCAATGGCAACTTATGATAGAATTTACACGTAGGCTCGGGAACCTTAGGATTCGCGCACTGCGGGTATTGTACTACTTCCTTCATCTGTATATCTTTTACTAATGAATTACAATTTCGTTTATTACGTTTTTATTCAGTATATTGTTCATCCGCTCAATTATCGCGGAACGATGAAACATCAATTCATTTTTCAGCGATGCCGAGGCAATATAGACGTGCATCACACCTTTCTCGACATAGCGGCGAGTAGTAAACCGGTTCACGCCGGGTCCCACGATCTCAGGCCACATGTAACAGGCTCTCTGCTCAAGAAACTGATCAGCGTCGCCGGTCTCGGACATCACATGATCTATGATCTGACGTACGGTCAATGGATAGCTCTTTTTCATTGCTCGGAACGCACAAGGTCAAACACTCCGTTTTCAACATGCCACAAACGGTAGCTTCCGCCCGACCGTTCCATTATAGAATCGAGATGGTCACGGTTTGTATCGGTAATGAATATCTGACCGAACTCATCACCGGAAACGAGATCAACGATACGCTCAACACGTCCAGCATCAAGCTTATCAAAAATATCATCGAGAAGAAGCAACGGTTTCACCGAGGTTGTACGGCACAAGAATTCATACTGAGCCAGACGCATCGCGACAACGTAGGTTTTGCATTGTCCTTGCGAAGCTATTCTTCGAAGCGGCATTCCGTCGATCATCATCACCAGATCATCACGATGAACTCCAACCGATGTATGTCCGACAACTTCATCATGCCGGCGCACCGAATCAAACTGAGAAAGAAGCGAACCGACACCGCCTCCGACTGTTGACTCATACCCGAGCGAGACCTCCTCTGCACCCGTTCCGGCAACAGCCTTATAATACCGGTCAAATATCGGACTAAACTGTTCCACCCACCTACGACGACATTCCGATACACCGAGCGCAGCCAACTCCATCGGAATCTCAACAGCCTCATAGAGCGTGTGATCAACTATATGATCCCTGAGCATACGGTTACGCTGCTCCAGACATTCATTATATCTAATGAGAGACGATAGATAGGTGCGGTCACTCTGAGCTATTATCTGATCCATGAACTTACGGCGTTCATCCGATCCAAGATTGATAATGTCAATATCCATCGGAGACGCCATCACCAACGGAAACAGACCGATATGATCACTCAATCGGCGATACTCCTTTCCTTTACGCTTGAACGACTTCTTTTTTCCAACCGAATAACCGGCTATAATCGATTCCTCGGTCTGATTTCTGAGATAATCGCCTTTAAGCATCATGACGTTTTCTCCACGTCTCACTAAACGCGAATCGGGAATAGTTGCGAAACTTTTACAAAAACTCAGATAGTAAACTGCATCCAAAAGATTACTTTTACCCATGCCGTTATCACCCAACAAGCAATTCATCTTCGGAGAGAATTCAATTTCTGCCGATAATATATTCTTAAAACTACTTATGCTTATCTTCTGAAGTTTCATTTCACAAAGTTAACTATAAAATTAAGGCAGAATAGCATAAAACAAAAAAAATTACTCGTCATCACGA
>CAZHHF010000224.1:0-3083 GCA_964531905.1 uncultured Bacteroides sp. | reverse complement strand
ATCGTGCGCGGTTGCCGCTCGACCAAGTTCACCTCTACAGGCTTCCACGCCTTCAAGAGCTTCAACTATCCCGTCCTGGGCACCATCGATCTCCACATCGATTACAACAAGCCCTATCTGATGCGTCACAACACAGCCATGCCTTTGAATCCTTTCTACTCGATGGATTCCAACATTCTCGTCATGTGGCTCTATCCCGGTATCACCGAGGATGTCGTTAAGGCTCAGCTTGCAACCCCGGGTATCAAGGCCGTGATCCTGCGTACATTCGGCGCCGGCAATGCTCCTACAGAGCAGTGGTTCCTCAACGACCTGGCCGATGCCGTCAGCAAGGGTCTGATTATCTTCAACGTCACCCAGTGTCTTAACGGCGGTGACGAACAGAAGCGTTACTACACCGGCGATATGCTGGCCAAGGCCGGCGTGATCTCGGGCTACGACATCACCGTCGAAGCAGCCGTCACCAAGATGATGTATCTCCTTGGCAGCGGTCTGAGCAAACCCGAAATCGAAAAATATCTTACTACTTCTATGGTAGGCGAGATGACAGTCGCTTAAACCATCATCCCTCTACCATAAAAATAGCTCGCGCGAGTTGCGCGAGCTATTTTTGTATAAATAAATAAATTTTTGATCTTCAATTGACTATATCTCAAATATATTCATCATACATATCTTCCGCTTCATATTGTATAGGAAATACATCCCAGCTCAGCATACTGACTTCATTAACGAACTGATTAGTGGGGAAACTCTTTGAAGAATCAGCCACCTTTTCATAATATTCCGTTCCATCTGTATTCTTAACAATTAAGAATGTTAAAGCACCGGGATAATACACTATTGATGTCTGTGCATCGACATTGTTTCCTTTGGTCGTAAAGTAACCATAATTGAGATACTTTTCGTTATAGGTCTTATAGGTGAAAGCTCCCCAGCCATAAGGTTGGCCGATACCATTGATACTCTTCATCTCACCCTGATAACGTCCATCATTACGAGAGTAATAGTAACCATATCTGTTCCAGACTTCTAAATTGACAAGATTATTAACTATTGTCCTTTTGGCATTTACAATAGCTTCTGTCCGAGGGTCGCCGGCTTGATATGTTATATAACGGAAACATTCAGCAGCCTTTTGAAGACGATTTCTCAAATCAACGTTAATATCTATAAGACAGGCATCCCCTCTGTACATAGCGAATATTCCGCCTAAGGGCGCCTTTTTAAGTAAGTCCCAGGCGTGGGCCTGGTCGACAGGAGATAAATATAATTTCATGATACCGAGGTAACCGTAATTATATTCCTTAAACGGAAAAAACATCTCGTTATTCAATTCCGTAAAAAGTGCTTCACTTTTAGAAAACTCCTCTGCCATAAAATACGCATAGGCAGCAGTGAATTTGGCCATGTTGATATTATATACATTTGTAAGCTTGTTATCACTGAATGCGTCGCCTATTTTTCTCCAATATCTTGATTTGTTATCGCTAACGTTTAATAATATGTGTTTCCTATAATATCTCTGCCAATAAAATATCTGGCCGTTGAGATTTTTATCAGTAATCTCTTCTTTGGAAAGCGCGGTCAGTCTGTCATCGAGCTTTTTAACTATCCCCTGCTCTTTTGTTGACATATCATAGTGATAGTCAGATGCCTGCAATCCGAGTATAAGAGCATCGGCATAATACTTGGAATCTTTATCACTGATCTTAACTGCTTTTTCAATAACTTTTGCATAGTCCCCTTCCTTGAAAGCATCCTGGGCGACACTGAACCGATGACTGTCCGAAGTGAGCCACAGGACCAGGATCAGAGTCACTAATGCACCTACTCCTCCAGCGATTGCAAACTTCCACTTTAAAATGAAAGCCTTCACTGCAGCTATCTGTTGCTGCCTCTTAAGTTGGTCAGCCTGAATTTGTGCCTGACGCAATCTCTCTTGCTCGCGTTCCTTCTCAGCCTCTTCTTCTGCCTGTTGATCTTCATAGAGCTTGATAAGAATCTCCGAGCATCGTACCATAACGCTTGAATACATTTCAGGAGAGCGGATTATATCATAATGCTGCTGAATATCCATTGCCTCAGCGTCGGGCATAACTTTATTTATATTTTCACGGACATCTTTCTCTTCTACGCATTGGCGCACGATGTCAGGGTTATATAAATGCGGCTTTGAAATAATCTCATCGAGACGCTCGTCTGTATAATCCTGAATGGGATTAGTCTTAACACTCGGTTTACTTGGTGCACCGGCTGTGCTTGGCGCTTGCGGATTGTATCCGAAATATTGAGGATTATTTCCCGTGGACTGTGGATTGTTCACTTGAACCTGGGAATTATTCCGGCCGGCAGGAGTGTTGGCGAAATATTGATTAACTTTTTTCAAATCTTTATCAGATTGTATCTTGCGTGCTATGACGCCACTGACACAAACTTTCCCGACAGGATTAAAAATCGAGGGTATCAATTTCATTATCACTATACCATTGGGAATACCAAGAATAGTGACAAACTCAACGATCGCCACCATAATATATGCCAAGGTCAAAAGCAATCCTAAAGGTAAGTATAAAAACGACACAATGCTTGAAAAAACAATCCACAGCGTACTGCGGTTTTCGCCTTTAGCTGCACTGAGGTCTTTCTGCGTCACCATCTCTTGTGTATGGGGTGCTAAAAGGAATTTAACAATTTGCAGTAGACCAAGACCCAGAGGTGCCCCCACTAAAGTAAGACATAATAAGACACCGGTAATTGCAACCGGAATAGCCAGTAAGAAGCCAAAGTAAGGGAAGTACCAGATAATGTTTAAGAATACCTTCATGAGCAATATGATATTGAATAAATATACCGGATAGCTCACTTTCCCGGCTGAATTAAAAAAAGAATGCGTGAGAGCCATACTGGTTGCTCGCTCTGCAAACGGAGGCTCTGGAATGCCCATCTCAGTAGAACGAGCAAACATGCAGAAGCCTCACGCAGAATATATGTATATCAAAACCGGACAAGTGTTATCGCACTTGCCGTAAAATACATATACAAAAAGGCATCTACTGTTTGCTACATCCCTGACTGTGATT
>CAZHHF010000223.1:0-3160 GCA_964531905.1 uncultured Bacteroides sp. | reverse complement strand
CGGCAGATCGCGGTCAGACATTCTGATCATTCCGCGATAGAAATAAGCATCGGCGACGGTTGAATCAAGATGACATACCGTGTCATAATCGGCAAGAGCTTCTTCAACTTTACCGGATGCCGATTTTACTTTCGCCCGATTCATCAGAATGGTTACCGATGATGGTGCCATTCGGTGAGCGTCGTCAAGATTCTGAAGTGCAAGTGAATCATTACCCATGTAGAATCTAACCATGCCGAGATTCGACAATAGCATGACGTTAGTAGGGTTGCCTGGTTGCATTCTCATCGCATCGAGCAGCAGGCTTTCAGCTTTTTTGTAGTCACCGTTTAAAATTGCGTGCTGTGCGTCATCGGCTTTTCTGAGATAGATATTGTCATCGGCTTTATCGGCATGGCCGGTTATGAGCGACATCAATGTCAAGGTAGCCAGGGTGAGCCGCTTAATGTTTCTATTTGTCATCGCCATATTGTTCAAGATACGCTTCACAGGCCAGTTTTAGTTCCTCGTACCATTCTTTTCCGAACCGCGCGGTGAGCGGACCTTCCAGAAAGCGATAGAGTCTTATGTTGTTCTTGCGTCCGAGAACTTCCGCGCATTTACATATTTTCCATTTATGGTAATTCACGGCTGTGAAGGTTGGATATTCAGTAAGACGGGCGGGGTAGAGATGACATGATATCGGTTTCATGAAATCGGTTTTCCCCTCACGATAGGCTTTCTCTACAGCACAGAGACACATTCCGTCCTTTCCGTAAGTTGTGAATACGCAATTCTGGCCATTGATGATCGACGTGACCAGATCACCTTCCTCATCGATGTAGGCTACACCGTTCTCCTTGATTTCCTGTTGTGCCTGTGGAAGCAGATCGTCCCATACTATCGGGAGAACATCTTCAAGTTTCTTCTTTTCTTCCTCGGTGATCGGCGCTCCGGCATCTCCGTCAATGCAACATTGACCGTGGCACGCTGCGAGATCGCAACAGAAAAACTGCTCGGCAAAATCGAGTGATACAAGGGTATCGGCTATCTGTAACATAACTGTTTCTTCAGTTTCCAATTATTTATCGGTTAATTAGTGGAATAAATTGTAGAATATCCTATAAGTCGGTCATAACGTTCTCCTGGAACACGGGTATAAACTCTGATCTGATATTCATTTATGGTCTGATAGAAATCACCATCTATATCAGCTGTAGCACTTCGTGATGATCCGCTTTTCGATGTGATATACTGATAATTATAGGATCCTTGCTTGAGAAGCATAGTCTTTTCGTAACATGCATGTTCCGGATTGTAGTTCATTCTTGATGTTGAATCAAGCCTCCGGTTCACGAAGTCGCCGTCAAGATATATATCGGTTCCATACAGGTGTGGAGCATCGAGAGTGAAGTGTACAACAATATAATCGGCTTCCGTATGACTGTCGTTTGCATTCTGTTGCCTGATAAGGAATCGGCCGTTCTGTGTCTTGTCGTAGATATATTGGGTTGTCGATCTCGGATAATCGGTCACAAGATCGAAATGATAGAACGGTTCGGCATAGTTGATCGTGTTTACGTTTAATCCAGGGAAATAGGTCGAAACAGTTTCGAACCGTCGGTATTCGTTACCGGCAGGGAAAATAAGTTCACGCAGATGCTCATAAAAGGCATTGTTCCCTGATACCCTCATCGGAGAAGTAATCATGACTTCATTGTCAGTCCTGTTGTTCTGGGTTACATAAATCTTAAGATCGTTATATATATTGTTGACGGGTGATTTGCTGCAATCCACTGAAAGTGTCAGCTGCTGATGCTGTTTCTTGTAATCAATGTCGGTTGCCGGTGAAATGGTTCCTGAGATTAGTGCGTTCGCCTCGCTAACATAGAACCTTACCTGCAATAATGTTGTTCCTGGATCTTCCTCATCGTATATCTTAAGCAGATAATTGCCTGATATTTTTATCTGGATCTGCTCGTTTGGAATCGTTAGACGGTAATGAACATAAGGGGTGATCGTAGCTTTTGAAAATTCCGCATCATCGATTGTCATTTCATTGAATCCGGTCACGAAGTCAGAATCGGGTATCGGTGATGGTTGCCAGTCAGCATTACAGTGGATGAGTTTCGCGCGCAGATACCGGCGATCATCGGCGAGTTCATCGAATTCAACGGTAAGCAGGTCATCGCTATCCAATATAATAGCATTTGGTGCAAAAAAATTATCATTGACTGTGACCTGCAGCGTACGGAAATCGGGATGAAAAATTGTTGTTGACGTATCATGCGCCGATGTTTTTAACGCTCCCGCTATAAAAGTGACAGTCAGTGAAACAACAGCATATATAAACCGTTTGATATTACCAGTTGATTGGTTCCCGGCCATGTAATGAAAGATAGGAGTTCGCTTGTGAGAAATGATGATTACCGAAAAAACCTCTGTAGGCCGATAGTGGTGAAGGATGGGCCGACGTTAGTACCATGTGACGCTTCCGGTCAATGAGTTTACCTTTACTTATCGCATAGTTACCCCATAGCATGAATACTAAATTTTCGCGTTCAGTGGCGAGTCGCTCAATTACAGTATCGGTAAACTGTTCCCATCCGTGTCCCTGATGAGAACCAGCTCTGTGGGCAGCAACTGTCAAAGTGGAATTCAAGAGTAAAACACCCTGGGCAGCCCAGCGTGACAGATCGCCATTGGGTGGGATAGGTGAGCCGATATCATCGTGAATCTCTTTGAAAATATTTATTAGAGAGGGTGGCATTTCAGTGCCGGCATCTACCGAAAAGCATAGACCGTTGGCCTGCCGTGGACCGTGATATGGATCTTGCCCTAGAATCACAACTTTTACATCATCAACGCCACAGGCATCAAATGCGGCAAATATCTTTGATGCCGGAGGATATATTGTACCGTTGGCATATTCATTTTTAACAAACGACACTAATTCCGAAAAATAGGGTTTATCCCATTCTTCGGCCAGTAGTGCGTGCCAACTTGGCTCAATTCTGACATTCATCTAAAAAGTATTTCTAAATGTGATAGGTATTGCAAAACTACAAAAAAAACACTACTTTTGCACCGTTAAATAATAAAATAACATTATTTTTAGATTTTTGCGCACCTGTAGTTCAATGGATAGAATAGGGGATTCCGGTTCCTCTGATTAGGGTTC
>CAZHHF010000222.1:0-3175 GCA_964531905.1 uncultured Bacteroides sp. | reverse complement strand
TACTTGTAAAACCATGATATACAATGTTGTTAAGGCTGAGGTCATCACGCGAGAATACTCCTTCGATCCACATATCGGAATTATCGGGATTGTTATTCATCGCAGCTCTTGTTTTATCTAAAGTAAAGCGTATTTTGTCACCTGTTCCTCGCATATTTATTCTCACCTGAACTTTCTTATTTAGCCATGATGTTTGTAATTTGTCGATAATCGCATTTAAGGTGCGTTCAACCTCACTCATGTTATTTACCTCTGTCGCTTTATCTGCATCAGATGCCAATGCCAATAAATTAGATTTAAAAAGACTGTAATTGTAATCGCCGATATCTTGTCCTTTTAATCCTATGGAGAATGCTTCTAATTTATGTCCTTGTATATAGGTGTTTTTAATTTTGTTGCCTATGTAGCGTTGGTAATCGATATCGGTCCATGAAGTATTGGGCGCTTTTTCTAATGAGCCATCATCGTTGCCGTCGGTAAATGTTATGATTGCAACGCTATTTAAGTCTTTAGGATAAGTGCGGTCGGTTAATGCTTTTAATGCTTGCTCTACTGAATAGTAGAGATATGTGTAGTCATCCAGTTGTTGTGAATTGACGAAACTTCGATATTGAAGCCTATTTGATTCATTTAGTAGCTGGATATTTTTGAACTTAGGCAAGTGATTGAATGCGGTGATTCCAAAATAGATTCCCGAAATCATACTTGCATCTCCTTCGGAAGGGAGTTTAAATACAAATTTACGACTACTGCTACCTGTTGACCATGATGTCGCGGTTTCTGATTTAGAACTGAAATAATTCCCGGGAATGGTTACCTCTCTATTGGAAAGCTTTCCGTAATATGATGTAGACCATCCGTTCAGACTACATATTTGATCAACTGTAATTTTAGTGCCTTCAGTATTAGCCGCAGTATAACTGCTAACATATACTTTATCCTTATCCTCACAGTGAACATACATGTATTCTGTTGTTGGGTTACTTAAAAGGTGTTTAAATCTATAATACCCTGGTTTTTCTAAACTTTCCTCAATATATATATTCCCTGAAACTGGATTGCTGTTCGATGACCAATACCAAAAAGGATCCTCATAGTACCCTTTGCCAATTAAAGCCCAAGTATCAGCTTTTGCAGTTAATGACCCTAATAATGCAATAATGAGTAGAAGATATTTTTTCATACGCTATGTTATGGTCTTACAGCCCTATCGACCTTTTTAGATGCAGAAACGTGGACTGAATTTGCCCACTTCTATTGAGAAGGTCGTAGGAAACCTATGATGAAGATGAGGGAATTACAGCCCACGCCACATAGCGTGAGAACCGCCTTGTTATCCTCTCATCATTGTGAAAATTTCCTACGTTTTCTCAATAAGAGATAGCAATACGCTTCTTGTTTTATTAATATGTCGTGATATTCCGGAAATATCACTGCAAATTTACTGATAATTTTTCTTTTATATGAAATGTGTTTGTGAAAATCAGGATAAATCTGCTAAAAAACTTTCCGTAGTGACTGTGATTTGCTGTTTGAGTTTTTTTCTGTATTTTTGTTGCATGTAATTTTAACTGTTTGTCCCTTATGATACCTTTGGACTTGAATCGGTCGGTAGGCGCATTGCTTGAAAATATCAGAAAAAAAGAAACGGTCAGGATATTGTTCGTTTGCCTCGGCAATATCTGCCGTAGCCCGGCTGCCGAAGGTGTGATGAAGATGATTGTGGCGGAGCGTGGCGATGCTGGTAAACGGTGGATAATCGATTCGGCAGGAACCGGCGATTATCATATCGGTGATCTTCCCGACCGACGGATGAGGGTGCATGCCTCGCGTCGCGGACTGACACTCGATCATCATTGTCGCCAGGTAAGCGAACGCGATTTTGAACGGTTCGATATTATAATAGGAATGGACGACAATAATATATATAATCTCAAGCGTATCGCTCCTACAGTCGACGATGAGAAGAAGATAGTTGCGATGGCTGATTTTTTCTCCGACAGGAGCCGGGTTGATTATGTGCCTGATCCTTATTATGAAGGCGCCGAGGGTTTTGAACTTGTTCTCGATCTGCTCTACGATGCCTGCTCCAATCTTTATGATACCTTAAAATAATTAAACTAAATAACATGACAATCAAATCGTTATCATCACTGGTAATAGGTCTGGCCACTACTTTAGGTGTGACTGCCGGAACTCCTACGGTTAAATGGGAGACTCTGGGAAACAAGACCGACGGAAACCGAAACAGCTATACACAGAGGTTTACTATCAGTAATCATGAAGGATTGAAAAGACTGTGTTTCAATCAGTTCGTGCGTCCTATGCAGACAGTATCAAATCAGGATACAATCGGTGAATTGCTTCCGGGATACTACTATCTTGCATCTCCGAGTTTCGGATCTACTAATGAACCGGTGGTAATCGATGTCGTTTCCGGTGGAACATTGACCAATCATTCTTTCTTACCCGAAGGATTGCATGCCGTGATGGCCGACGGAAGCGTGGTTCCGGTTGAACTGACCCGTTCGACTCTGTTGCTTGCACCGGAAATGCGTAGTCGTCAAGGACATGATAATCTGCTTTACGGTGATTCGATCTATCGCCTTAACCAACGTCTTTCGAGTGCGCTTCCGCTTGGTCCGTTCGATATAATTCCTTCTCTCAAGAAAGTCTATTTGCGCGCACATGGAGGGGTCTACAGGGCCGATAAACCAATTGTCAGTCACAAAATAGAGCATCCAAACAGTGAATTCTATCGTATAATTCTTACGCCTGATTCTGCTGTTATCGAGGCTCCTAACGAAATCACCGACAAGATGGCGCGCCGGGTGCTTGCCGAAAAGCTTCTTGCCCCGAACAACGGCGAAATTCCATGCGCTATAATCGAGGATTATCCTGATTTCCCTTACCGCGGTGTTATGATTGATATTTCGCGTAACTATCAGTCTTATTCCGATATGATGAAGCTGGTGGAACTTTTAGCTCTATACCGTTTCAATTATCTTCATTTCCATATTGTCGACGATGAAGCATGGCGTCTTGAGATTCCCGGTTTACCGGAACTGACTGAGTTTGGTGCGCGTCGGGGATATACTACCGACGAAAAAGACTATCTGTTCCAGACCTATTCAGGGAACGGAGATCCTAACAGCACCGAAGGAACTTCTAATGG
>CAZHHF010000221.1:0-3179 GCA_964531905.1 uncultured Bacteroides sp. | reverse complement strand
ATTCCGGGTTCGGCTGAACCTCCTTTACGGGAGGTGTCGGTGAGTTCGTAGAAAGAATTACCCCATATCCTGAAGTCGGCACCGTTTCGGTTGATAACTGTGTGATCGAATCCGAAGGTGATGTATCCTCCGTAGTTTCCGAGGCTTACGAGAACTTCGTTGGTTCCCGAAATGGATTCTTCGGCTTTCTTAAGGATATCGGCATAGGTGTCGCCGGGTTCCCATTTCGGCATTTCATTGATGAACTGTCCCGGCGCGGGGCGGTATTCGTAGACTTTTGAAATGTAGGGGGAGTATTCTATCTCCTCATGCATGACAGTGACCGTGAAATCGTGGTGAAACGGCGTTTCATCGTCGATTATTTCGAATGTGAGCCGGTAGATGCCTTCATCAGCTTCAAGGAAGATGTATTCCTGTTTGTCGCCGACCACTTCGCCGTTGAGTGTCCAGCGGTATGTTTCGCCGGTCAGTGCTGACTGGAGTTTCAGTTTCTGCATCCGATAAACGAAGTAGGTGTCGTCGATGCCGAGGTTTATCATCGGTGCCGATGTTTCGCATGCCGCCATGATGATCGACAGGATGGCAGAGATAAGAATAGTTGTTCTCATTGTTCAAGGAATGTTATGTGGGCCGGTATATCGCCTGTTCTGACGCTCCATTTGCATCGACCGGCGTTATTGAAGCAGTATAGCGTTCCCGACGACACGTAGTTTTTGGCATCGGTGACGAATATGTCGCCAGTTTCGGGATGGATTGCGATTCCGTAGGGTATGGTTATTTTTTTATCGGTTCCGTCGGTTATGAAGTTGGTGCTTACTATTTTGTTGAGTTTCAGATTGATGATTCCGTAAGAGATATGATTGGTCTGCTCGAAATTGCTCCATTCGGTTGCATAATAGTAAAGCGAGTCGCCGTGAATGGCCATGTTGGAGCATGCGGTCGGGAATGTGTCGGTCACCTCCATGAGATTCTCGCTTCTTTTTTTCTGCATGAGGTAGAGCCGCGAAGGTGTGTTCCCGTAATCGCCACGCGATGATACCCACAGACGGTTATAGCGACCCTTACGGATGCGGTGGAGATTTATCGCTACTGGTATCTGACGAACCTGTTTGAAGTCGATCAGCTGAATGACTGAGACGGTATTATCATAGTTGGGCGCGCGGTACCCTCCTGAATTAGCTACATACATGTAGTCGTCGACAATTTCCATCTCCTCGGGCTGGTATCCTACGCTTACGCGTCCGGTCACGGCAAGCGACAGAGTGTCGACCCGGTAAACGGCTCCACGGGGAGCATCGGGATCGATGAGAACGGGGCCTACATAGGAACTGACGTAAGCCGAGCCGCGATGAAAGCGAATGTACCGGCAGTTGGGTATGTCGATCTGGCCGATTCTGATTCCTGAACGGGCATCCAGGACTTCGACTTTGTGACTGCAGTTGACAACCACGTAGAGTTTCGATCCGTAGATGGCAATGTCGTTTCCCACGTCGCCGAGTTCCTTGATGACCGATGGATTCCGTTCGGAGTAGAAGTTCCGGGCGTAAAGGCCGGTGAAGTAGTCGAAATAGTCGAGGGTGCATTTGTTGGAACCCATGTTCCCTTCGTTGAGTAGATACAGACCGCGTATTCTGCTATTTGGCGCGGGAGTTTCAGAGATAATGTCGTACTCCGTCGGCACCACAAGCTCGTCATCACGACAGCTTGTGGCACAGATAAGGAGCGACAGATTCAGAAAGAAAAATATTGTTTTGTTCATATATTCGTCAGATTTCAACGGTAAACGTGAAGCGGTAGTTGCGCTTCGGCATCGGATAGTTGAGGATTACATCGTAGTCCTGCGACAGGAGGTTGTTAACTTCGATGAGCGCTCTGAAAGTGGTCTTGCCGAAGTGAAAGTCGCGGCTGATGGAGATGTCGGAGGTATACCAGGGTTGTGTGTAATTGTACCGGATGTTTTCCTGCTGGTTGTAGCGCTCACCAACGTAGATGAAGCTATAGTTGACTCCCCATTGACGCCACTGAAGGTTAATTACGGCACTTCCCGAATGATGGGGTATGTAGGGGATCTGATGGCGGTAGTAGTTGTCGGCTTTGTCGGTTATGTCGATGGCGCGTTGAAAGGTGTACTGCGCACGTAGTGTAGCCGAGAGTTCTTCCACAGGTTCAACGGTGATTAGTGCCGAAATGTCGATTCCGCGTATGTCGACGAGTCCGAGATTCAGCATCGTCCAACGGAACTGTTGCCCTTTAGGGTATGCGACAATCTTGTCTTTCACCTTATTGTAATATATATCGGTGGTTAGCCGGATTCCGGAGATTGGGGCGTGGCGGTTGCGCTGCCACACTATGCCGAGATTGTATTGGGTCACCTGGTCGGGGTTGAGTTTCGAGTTCCCCATGTCGGCGTAGTATAGATCGTTGAAGGTCGGCATGCGGAAAGAGCGTTTTACAAAAGCGCGGACCGACAGATCGTTGCTCGACCGTAACGGAAATATATTGGCGTACAGGGCGGGGGTGAACACGCTTTTGTCGCGTGGTGCCTGTTGACCTTCGAGACGGTCGTGGATGAATGTGGCGAGTCCTGATGCCTGAAGTTTAAAGCGGCCGAGATTCATTGCCGCGGCAACAGAAAGCATATTGGAGAAGCGTACCGGACGTGCGAATCCATACATGTCGGCATGAAGGTCGTTCCACTTGAAATCGTAGCTCAGCGATGCCCTGATCCACGGTTTTATACCGATCATGTTTGCGGCCGAGAGATAGATCTCGCGCTGCCGGTAGAGGTTATCGACGTTTACCTGTTTGTCGTCGTTGTTGACGTAGTGGGTGCGGTAAAATGCGTATTTTGCGTTGAAAAGCGATGTCACCGGGCCGAATGTCTGCTGCATGTCGGCCTGGACGAATGAGTTATTGTCCCAGATCCGTTCCCCGCGTCGCCACACGTTGTTGACGATGGCACCGGGGACCCCCCGTTCAGAATTATAATTGTAGGCTTTGGCATGCCATTCGCCGGTTGAGGTGGTTCCGTTCAGGTTCATCTCAAGCCGGGTTGCGTTGATATCGCCGTTCTGTCGCACGGCAGTGGTGTCGTAGGCAAGTTCTCCGGCAGGATTAACGCGGCGGTAACGGAACCGGTATTTCCCCGACGAGTTTATCCATTCGGCTGAAAGCGATGC
>CAZHHF010000220.1:0-3179 GCA_964531905.1 uncultured Bacteroides sp. | reverse complement strand
ATACGCGACAAAGGATTCGACTCTCACTTCTTCATCAACGGTCTGGCCGATTACATGAGAAACCTCATGGTGGCGCAGACCGACAGCACTCTTTCGCTGCTCGACGTTGACGATGAGGTAAAGAACACGCTACGCGAACAGGCATCCAAATTCAAAAGTGAATTTTTCTACGCAGCGATGAGCCTGTGCAACGAAGCCGACCTCAACTACCGGCAGGCTTCCAACAAGCGGTTCCTTGTGGAACTGCTGCTCATCAGACTGTGCCAACAACAACGCCCCTCCCAAAACTCTGATGGCAATGGCGAGGGGCAGTTAAAACCAATAGCCATCGCATCGGCCGAACATCAGAAACCGGCTCAACCTAAGGTTACAGAACCTGCTCCACCCGTTCAACAGCCACAGCCACAACCCCGACACAACGCACCGCAACCGGCACCCGCAACCACAACTCCACCGCCACCCGTGACACCCCCGCATCAGCCGACAGCGTCGCGCCGGCCAGGCACACTTAAAAAAGGACCGTCGCTCAGAGACCTCCATCGTAATGAAGCGACCGGGAATAATGGCGGCGATGCATCGTTATCCTCCCGACAGAAACGCAGTTCCTCCTATACACCCGAAGCAGTTATGAAAGCATGGGGTGAATACATGGCAGCCAATCCGCGCGAAGTTGTACTCAACAACACCATGCGCGCCTGCGCTCCGGTACACGTGGAAGGCGACCGCTACAAAATCACTGTTGAAAATCAGGGACAACGCGAGCTGATGACGAACGTGCTTGTCGACCTGTATCCTTTCATCCGCGACCGGCTCGGAAACGACTCCTGGGAACTGATAATCGACGAGAACCGCGGGGAAGGCTCACCGATGACCTGGAACGACCGCGAGGTGTTCAACAGAATGATGGAGAGCCACGACAACGTGAGAAAAATTGTTGAGCTGTTCAAACTATCATTATGATGTAGGGAACACGGCTCGTGCGTCCGCAATAAAAAATTGACTACCAATGAATTGTGGAGCTGCTTCGTGGAGCAGCCGCCGTTGTACATCATGGCGTCAAGGAGGCGCGATATGCATAACCCCGGGTTCCGCTTCGCTCACCTGGGTTATAAAGGAGGTTGTGCCAAAATTCTCATTTTAGCACAACCTCAGACTGGAAAAAGGGGAAATATAGAGAGCATCTACATCGGATGCTACACTTCAAGGATTATCTCGTACAATCAAATCCATCTCTTGACTCACAGGAGATAAAAAGCGAATGTGATAAGACCGGATTTATCATTGTAACTGACAGTATATATTAGTATACAGGGTAATTATCTAACAAGTAGCTATCTGTTGTGAATTACAACATATACTATAATTTCTTTTATCAATTATAAGCTGTTTTGCAAAATTAATAAAATTTTTATATTTAGAACACTTAGATATACGTATTTTTAAATTTTAATATCAATTAACATATAAATTTGATATAGAAAACTGATAAAAAAGTTGTAACTTTGCTTGACAACAATCATTTTGAGCATTATTTCAATATATCTATGAGCGACGATACCTTAATTCCGGAAAACGAAAACAATCAGCAGGAGAACATACCGGCGCCGGCACATTCCGACGATGATGCCGTTGTCAAACATCATTTGCGTGGCATGTTCCGCAACTGGTTCATCGACTATGCGTCATACGTGATTCTGGAACGTGCCGTTCCTCATATCGACGACGGTCTGAAACCGGTGCAGCGACGTATTCTTCATTCGATGAAGACGCTCGATGACGGCCGTTTCAACAAGGTTGCCAACATCGTTGGAAACACCATGCAGTATCACCCCCACGGTGATGCTTCGATCAAGGAAGCGCTCGTTCAGTTAGGCCAAAAGGAACTACTGGTTGAAACTCAGGGTAACTGGGGGAACATCCTCACCGGTGCTTCGGCGGCTGCGGGACGTTATATCGAAGCCCGATTGTCGTCATTCGCTCTCGAAACGCTTTACAGTCCTAAGGTCACCGAATGGACTCCGTCATACGACGGCCGTAAGAAAGAGCCTGTTGTGCTGCCCGTCAAATTCCCGCTGCTTCTTTTTCAAGGGGTAGAGGGTATCGCCGTAGGACTCTCTTCGAAGATTCTGCCCCACAACTTCAATGAGATTCTCGATGCCGCGATAGCCCACCTCAGCGGCGAGGAGTTCTCGCTCTATCCCGATTTCGTTACCGGAGGATTCATCGACGTGTCGCGCTACAACGACGGCGAACGCGGAGGAGTTGTAAAGATCAGAGCCAAGATCGAAAAACTTGATAACAAAACACTGGCTATCACCGAAATACCGTTCGGACGTACTACCGGCGCCGTTATCGAAACTATTCTTAAAGCTCTTGAAAAAGGGAAAATCAAGATTAAAAAGGTCGATGACAATACGGCCGAATCGGCTCTTATCCTGGTTCATCTGCTGCCAGGCACATCGAGCGACAAAACTATAGACGCCCTCTATGCATTCACCGATTGCGAAATATCAGTTTCACCCAACTGCTGCGTAATCGACAATAAGAAACCGAGATTTATAGGTGTAAGCGACGTTCTGCGCCACAGCGTTGATACTACCCGCGACATCCTCGGCCGCGAACTGAAGATAGATCTCAACGAAGTATCGGAACAGCTGCATTTTGCCTCACTCGAAAGGTTGTTTATTGAAAAACGGATATATAAGGATAAGGAATTCGAACAGAGCGAGTCGATAGAAGCCGCAGTAGCCCATGTGAAGAAACGGCTGGAACCGTTTGTAAAAGATCTTATCCGCGAAATCACCGACGACGATGTGGCACGGCTGATGGAGATAAAGATGAAACGGATCCTCAAGTTCAATGTCGATGATGCCGACCGTCTGATAGAGAATCTGAAAAAACGCATCGACGATATAACATTTAATATCGAGCATCTTACGGAATATACTATCGACTGGTTCCGTAGTCTGAAAGAAAAATACGGCTCGGAGTATCCTCGACGCACCGTGATCCGTGGCTTCGACAATATCGAGGCTGCCAATGTTGCCGAAGCGAATGAGAAACTTTATATCAACCGCGAGGAAGGCTTCATAGGCACTTCGCTGAAAAAAGATGAATTCGTGTGCAACTGCTCGATGCTCGACGATGTGATAATCTTCTACAGCGACGGGTGCTACAAG
>CAZHHF010000219.1:0-3188 GCA_964531905.1 uncultured Bacteroides sp. | reverse complement strand
GCTTCCGATGAGGACCGCGAAGGTGAAGCGATCGCATGGCATCTTTATGAAGTTCTTGGACTGAAACCCGAAAATACACGCAGAATCGTTTTCCACGAGATTACCAAAAATGCTATTCTGCACGCGATCGAAAATCCGCGTACGATTGATCTCGACCGTGTAAATGCTCAACAAGCGCGTCGTGTCCTCGACCGTATTGTAGGATTTGAACTTTCGCCGGTGCTTTGGAAAAAGATTAAACCGTCGCTTTCTGCAGGACGCGTGCAGTCGGTAGCGGTACGCCTGATTGTAGAAAGGGAGAACGAAATCAAGAAGTTTGTTCCTGAAGAGTACTACCGCGTAATTGGAAATCTGATTACTCCCGACGGTAAGTCACAGATAAAAGCTGAACTTAACCACCGTCTCCCCGATGAAAAATCGGCCATGCAGTTGCTGGAGGATTGTAAGGATGCGACATTTAAGGTTACAAATGTGACCGTTAGACCGATCACCAAGTCTCCGGCACCCCCGTTTACAACATCAACCTTGCAGCAGGATGCTTCCCGGAAGCTCGGTCTTACGGTAGCGCAGACAATGATGATCGCTCAGAAACTTTATGAAGCAGGTCATATAACCTAGATGCGAACCGAGTTGGTGAATCTTTCATCTCTCGCCATAAAGACAATTTCAAAAGAGATTGTCGGAAGCATGGGCGAAGAATATCTGAAAGTAAGCCACTTCCATACATCGTCGAAAGGCGCCCAGGAAGCCCATGAGGCAATCCGACCCACATATATTGATCAGCATACAATAGACGGAACCCCACAGGAAAAACGTCTGTATAACCTGATATGGAAGCGTACTATCGCTTCCCAGATGGCTGATGCTCATATCGAGAAAACAACGATGGATTTCGGGATCTCCAACCGTAGCGAGCATTTCGTGGCTACCGGTGAGGTAATAAAGTTCGACGGATTCCTGAGAGTCTACATTGAGAGCCGCGATGATGAGCATGCCGAGAATGATCCCGATCAGGCAATGCTTCCACCGATGAAGGAAGGTGACCCTATTCTGGTTGAGGAAATATCAGCAACAAGCCGTTTTACCCAGCAGCCTCCACGATATACCGAGGCTTCACTCGTTAAAAAGATGGAGGAACTTGGCATTGGCCGTCCGTCAACCTATGCTCCTACAATATCTACCATCCAGCAACGTATGTATGTGACGAAAGGGGAAAAAGAAGGTACTGAGAGAAAATTTAATGTGCTGGTACTTAAGGATGGAAAAATCAAGATACAGCACCGAACAGAAACGATAGGATCAGAGAAAGGACGTCTTCTGCCAACCGATATAGGCGTTGTTGTCAATGACTTTCTTACTGAATATTTCCCCGATATACTCGATTTCAATTTCACGGCCAACGTGGAGGAAAAGTTTGATATTATAGCTGAAGGCAAGCTACCGTGGAACGAAGAGATCGCACGATTCTACGGAGTTTTTCATCCGGCTGTCACCAGCGCGCAATCGATGCGTCTCGAGCATAAGGTAGGTGAACGTATTCTTGGAACCGATCCGGCATCGGGCCGTCAGGTTTCGGTGAAAATAGGTCGTTTCGGCCCGGTTGTGCAACTCGGCGAGGCTGATAGTGATGTTAAACCGCAGTTTGCGTCGTTACTCAAAGGACAGTCGGTGAGCGATATTACTCTTGAAGATGCGCTGAAGCTCTTCGAATTCCCGCGTGTGATCGGAACTTACGAGGATGCTGAGGTAAGCGTTGCAATTGGTCGTTTCGGTCCCTATATCAAACATGCTTCAAAGTTTGTGTCGATTCCGAAATCGATAGCTCCGGCTGAGATAACACTTGATGAGGCTATCGAACTTATAGAAGCGAAGCGTGGCGAGGAGAAACGTCGTGTGGTTAAGAGCTTTGATGAAGATGCCGACATGCAGATACTTAACGGACGCTACGGTGTCTATATCGCTTATAAAAAGTCGAATTACAAGATCCCTAAAACTGTGACCGATCCCTCGGCTCTCACTTATGAGGAGTGTATGGGAATAGTGAACGACCAGGAAAGCAAGCCGAAGAAAGTATCGGTACGCCGAACTGCCACCAAGTCAAAAAAATAATAACAATAACAGATTAATGCGACAGCAATCAGATAAACAGGGCGCTCGTAGAAGAACGTTCCGTCCCGATACGATTCTTACTTTCAATGTGAAAGAAGATAATACACTGATGAATTTTCTTATCAAGGTGATGCCTGATCATAAGCGTTCTTCGATAAAGGAAATACTGAAGTTCGGATCAGCTATGGTTAACGGTACTGTTACTGCCCAGTTTGATACTCCTTTGAATCAAGGTGATCAGGTAAAAGTGAACCTCACGCGTTCTTTTCCGGTGTTTTATAATAGGCGCCTGAAAATCGTTTATGAAGATGAGGATATCATTGTAGTAAACAAGGGATATGGATTGTTGTCGATGGGTAACGAGAAAGTTCGTAAAGGCACGGCATATTCCATCCTTAAGGATTACCTGAAGGAAAAAGATCCGCGAAACAAGATCTTTATCGTTCACCGTCTTGACCGCGATACGTCGGGACTGATGATGTTTGCAAAAACGCCTGAAGCTAAGGAGGCAATGCAGCATAATTGGAACAATATGGTTCTCGAACGCCGCTATCTGGCTGTTGTGGAAGGCGCGCTTGAGCAGGAAGAAGGCGTGGTGAAATCGTATCTTGCCGAAAATTCGCAGTTTGAGGTGTATTCAACTGATAATCCTGAAGAAGGCCAGCTTGCTGTTACCCGTTATAAAGCTGTGAAGAGCAAAAATGGTTACACTATGGTGGAGGTCTCGCTTGATACGGGTCGTAAGAATCAGATCAGAGTCCACATGAAGGATCTCGGGCATCCTATTGCGGGTGACCGCAAATATGGTGCCAAATCAAGCCCGATTCATCGTCTGGCATTGCATGCCATGACTCTCCGTTTTGTCCATCCGGTTACTCGCAAGGATATGTTCTTCGAAACACCGGTTCCGGTTCCTTTTGCCTCTATGGTGAAATAAAATACATTGCTAAAATCTGTTAAATCGTGCTTGCGTTGCCGATAAATCAGGAATTATAGCTATCTTTGCAGACATAAAATCCACGATGCGCATGTGGCGTAATGGTAGCCGCGTTAGACTTAGGATCTAATGTCTCAGGACG
>CAZHHF010000218.1:0-3211 GCA_964531905.1 uncultured Bacteroides sp. | reverse complement strand
AATATACGATAGATTATCCAGCCGGATTCATGCTCGTAGCCTCGATGAACCCATGCCCATGCGGCTATTACAACCATCCTGTCAAACGCTGCTCATGCCCGCCGGGAGCTGTTCAGAAATATATGAGCCGTATATCGGGGCCGCTGCTCGACCGCATCGACATTCAGGTGGAGATACTTCCGGTTCCGTTCGACGAACTGTCATCTGACCGCACCGGTGAATCGAGCGAAGCTATCCGAAATCGCGTGATAGCCGCCCGTCAGATACAATCGGAGCGATTCCGCGACCAACCCGGCATCCACTGCAACGCGCAGATGAACTCACGCCTGCTGAACCTCTATGCCCGTCCGTCGGCCGAAGGTTTCGACGTTCTCCGCAAAGCGATGGACCGCTATCAGATGTCGGCACGCGCCTACGACCGTATCCTCAAAGTGGCCCGCACCATCGCCGACCTCGACCGAACGACCGAAATATTACCTCATCACATCCACGAAGCTATCTCCTACCGCAATCTTGATAGAGGAAACTGGGGCGCCTACTGATATCTTATTGGGCTAATTAGTCTTATTAGTCAAATTAAAAATCAATTATGAGTAACAAGGATTTTCTGCCATTGCGAGGTAATTACCGTAATCTGATAGCATTTCAGAAATCAGAGTGCATCTATGATATTACAGTGCTGTTTACGCGTAAATATCTCTACAAAGGAGACCGGACTATCGATCAGATGGTACAGGCCGCAAGAAGTGGAAAGCAGAACATAGCCGAAGGATGTGCGGCATCAACCACCTCGCGCGAGACTGAAATAAAGCTTCTCAACGTGGCTAAGGCATCTCTACAGGAATTGCTTCTCGATTATGAAGACTACTTGCGCCTTAACAATTTAAGCCAATGGACAGTAGGGAATCCTCGATTAGAGAAACTTCGGACTCTCTGCACTAACAATAATGATTCCGCTTATTACCGCGACATCTTTGACAAATGTGACAGTGAGATGGTTTGTAATCTTGCAATAACATTGATCCATCAGACAGATGTGTTTTTACGCAAACTCATTGACCGTGCCAAAGACGATTTCTTAAAGAGCGGCGGCATACGGGAACAAATGACACGAGGCCGCATTGACTATCGCAATAATAAGAAATAATTTTGACGGATGACAGCGAACTCCATAGACACAGTTACTTCCAGAAGTATTAACATCGCAAAGTCAATACTTCTAGCAGGAGTTGTCATGATCCACTCCAACCCGCTGCAACATGACGTCTCCGACTCAGTGGCGGTGAATTTCACTTTTGATTCCATCGGCACTCTGCTCTCTTTCTGCGTTCCTTACTTTTTCATCATTTCAGGCTATCTGTTCTATGCCAATATCACGGATTTCACATACGACATCTATAAAAGGAAACTGCAGTCAAGATTATATTCAATAGTGATCCCTTACATCCTTTGGTGTACAATTTACGGGATAGTGAGATTTTTCAAGGCAAAATATCTCGGATATGATGGTGACGGTATCTGTGATAACGGCGCGTTTTCAATCACCGGCTTCATCAAGGGATACTGGAATACCGGCGATGGCTATCCGATGGGATTTGTACTCTGGTTCCTTCGTAACCTTATTATATTTCAATTACTCACGCCGTTAGTCACCATTTTCGGACGATATTGGATTCTGACAGTAGCTGTAATATGCTTACCTCTGTTCGGGATCAAACTCTATGGGCTCGAATATTTCGTATTTGGCTCGGCATTAGGAATTCACAAAATCAATCTTACCGGTCTATATAGGAAACATATAGTGGCATCGGCCTTTCTGCTTTTGATCATTGCCGTGACATGTGGCCGATATTGTCAGCAATATATGCCTTTGGTGATATATGTAGGTTTTATTATATTCCTACCTTTCTGTGACCGATTATTTAAACTGTTCCCACAACAATCAAAATTCATTCTGCACCATTCCAACGCCTTTTTCTTTATTTACGCTGTCCACGGGTTATATTGCACTATGATATGCAAGATCTATATAAGTCTGTTTGGAATCAACAGCCTGATTTCTGCAATAGGCTGTTTCACACTCTCTTTGATGACCAACATAATATTATCAGTCTCACTCTACATTCTTACCCTGCTTGTTTCAAAAAGAATGCTTAACATTCTTTCCGGGATGAGAATAAACAACTGATAAGCATAAAGTTCAATGGAGCTATAACGGTTAATTTGTAGATATTTTACCCATTATAGTCAAAAAAGCATTATCTTTGCATTGTAAAATGCATAAATGTTATCTGTTATGAACCCTCTTGAACTAAGCGAACAAGAAATAGTGCGCCGCGGAAGCCTCGAACAGATGCGCGCACTCGGCATCGATCCCTACCCCGCCGCAGAATATAAAGTTGACGCATATACCGATGAAATACGCGAAAATTTCAGTGATGACGCCCCACAGCGTCAGGTCTGCATCGCCGGACGTATAATGAGCCGCCGAATCATGGGTAAGGCGTCATTCATGGAACTTCAGGATTCACGTGGACGTATTCAGGTTTATATCAATCGTGATGAAATCTGTCCCGACGAAAATAAAGACCTCTACAACGTTGTTTTCAAAAAATTACTCGACATAGGTGACTTCGTAGGTATCACCGGATACGTTTTCCGCACACAGACCGGCGAAATCTCGGTTCACGCAAAAACACTTACCGTACTGAGCAAGTCGTTGCGTCCGCTCCCGATTGTCAAAGTAAAGGATGGTGTAACCTACGATGCATTCGATGACCCTGAACTCCGTTACCGTCGCCGCTATGTCGATCTGATAGTAAACGAAGGAGTAAAAGATATCTTTGTAAAACGTACCAAAGTCTACAACTCAATGCGCCAATATTTCAACGAACATGGCTACATGGAAGTTGAAACCCCTATTCTCCAGTCTATTGCCGCAGGTGCAAGCGCACGCCCGTTCATCACCCACCACAACTCTCTCAACATCGAACTCTACATGCGCATCGCCACCGAGCTTTATCTCAAGCGTCTGATAGTCGGCGGATTCGACGGTGTGTATGAAATCGGTAAGAACTTCCGAAACGAAGGCATGGACCGCACTCACAACCCCGAGTTCACCTGTATGGAGGTCTATGTGGCTTATAAAGACTACAACTGGATGATGGACTTCACTGAAAAAATGCTTGAACGCATCTGTCTCGATGTCAAC
>CAZHHF010000217.1:0-3262 GCA_964531905.1 uncultured Bacteroides sp. | reverse complement strand
ACAGAGCCGGAAGAGATCAATGAGCAGCTTAACCAATGGTGGGTTGCCATGCGATATCTCGATGACGTGACTGGACTTCATTACACATATCGTGAATGGTCGGAAGTCTTTGTTACGGCTCAATCCATCACCGATTATGACTCTCTTGTTAAAAATATATTGAAGAAAAAAATTAGAGAATAAGATCAAATCAAAAGAGCTCACAAGCTCAGTAAACTGTGTAGAGATAATAACAAAAAAGTTGATTGTTTACAGGATCTTGAAAAGGCCTTGTTTACCAACGCATTTTTTTAGTCGTGAGACAATCAATTTTTTTGTATATACATTTCTTATACAAAAAAATTGGATTAAGTAAAAAATGACAAAGAATTTTACCCCCCCCCTAAGCTACTGTAAATCAAATCTTTTTAAGATTATTATTTCGACTATTATCGTCATTGGCGGATTAGCGTCATGTTCTTATGGCGATGACATTGATGCGATCAACGACAGAGTTGATGCCATAGAAAGCTCATTAAACCAGCTCCAGAAAGCTTATGCCGAAGGAAAGATCATATCCGATGTCAAGGCAGTAGAAGCAACCTCCGGCGCAAATGGCTACCAGATACATTTCTCCGATGGAACGTCGCTCACCTTGAACCATGGTGTGGATGGTGGAAATGGTCTGGATGGCGTCGACGGAGAAGCCGGACAGGATGGCAATGATGGTCAGGATGGTGTAACCCCGATGATCAGGATTGACAGTGAAGGGTATTGGACCGTATCGTATGACGAAGGGGCAACCTACAACCGAATAACCGATCCTTCAGGCAAACCGGTTTCTGCGATAGGACAAAAAGGAGAGCCAGGCGTGTCACAACCCGGCATTAACGGTGTCGACGGAGCAAACGGTGCAGATGGTAAAGATGGCGTAGATGGTAAAGATGGACAATGCGTGAGAGTGACGCTTTCGCCTGAAGGATATTACGTATTTGAGACATACTACCCGTCGGCTCCTGAAACAGTTTTAGATAGAATTGTCACGCCTTACAAGTCAAATAAAAACAGCACCATTAGTTCGATTGTCAAAAATGAACATACCGGAGTCATCACACTGACTATGGAGGATGGTGTATCGTTTGATTTCAATCTTGACGTCGCTTATCCTACAGGAATTGTGATGCTTAATGAGGCTCTTGTAGTCAACTGGACTAATGCCGGCACAATTACATTCCGCCTCAATCCGTCGGACGCATTTATCAACTTCGTCACCGATGGTGACAATGCCAACATCTTTTTGGATGTTGTGTCTGCCTACGCCGGCCGGAGTGCCGATGAAACCAACTATGTTAATGGTGCTACCGGTTTCAGAATATCTGAAGTCAAGGAGTGCGTTAATTCAGAAGGCAAAGTGATGCGCGGACAGTATTCGGCCACAGTGGTTTCCAACAACAACGGTGAGAATGGTGACGAGCGAGTGTGTCTTGTTGTAAAGACAAAGAACTCAAAGGGTGCCGACATTTACCTTTCTTCGCTTCCTTTTATTGCTCAGAGTGGTAGCGGTAGTGAAATAGCTGCAATGAGCATAGGCGACGTTGAAGCTATTAAGGAGGGAAATACGTTTCTATTCAAGATGCCCGCCACAGCCAATCTCAAGTCATTGAAACCCGTAATCACCAGTAGCTGCACTTCGCTGCGAATAAAGGGAAGCGAGAAAGCCTACTCTGCAGACGATGCTGTGAATTTCTCAAATCCCGTGACATTTGTCAGCACCGGCCCCGACGGAACAGAGCAGGAATACACTGCGGTAGTTCATTTTTCTAATCTCCCTGTCGTCTACATGACCACCCCTTCGGCAATCACATCCAAGAACATCTGGACCGCCGACTGCGAGATGCAGATATGGAACGCCGGAGAAAACGACGGCCTATACCAAAAAGTCAATGTCAAAGGCCGCGGCAACTCAACATGGGGACTTCCTAAAAAACCATACGCAATAAAGCTCGACAAAAAAGCCGATGTTTTGGGAATGCCTAAGCATAAACGTTGGGTTCTTCTTGCTAATTACTATGATATAACTAATTTACGTACTGAGACTTCGATGGATTTAGGTCGGCGTACAGGTCTTGAATACACCCCACGGACAAAGTTTGTAGAACTCGTCATGAATGGAACTTATCAGGGATTGTATCAGTTGACCGAACAGCTCAAGATAGATGAGAACCGCGTGAATGTCGGTGATGACGGCTTTTTGCTGGAAATTGATGCACGTGCAGGACAGGATCCAGAAGACGTATATTTCCGGGATAATGGAATGAAGCGTGATATAGTAATAAAGGATCCGGATGTTGCATACGGCAGCGAGGATTTTGAGTATATAAAAGCTTATATTGCATCAGTAAGTTCTTCTATAGTAGAACTCGGGAATGATAATAACACCCAGGACTATCAGAATCTTATTGATGTGCCTTCGTTTGTAGATTGGTACCTCGTTAATGAGTTGACTCGAAACGCAGATGCAACTGCACTGTTCTCAAGCTGCTACATGAATCTTAAGCGTGGTGAAAAACTGCGTATGGGACCTTTGTGGGATTTCGATCTGGCTATTGGAAACTATGTGCTTACAGGAGGTGAAGTGTATAATTCTCCTAAAGGTTTCTCCTTGCGTAGTACATCGTGGTACGGTTATTTACATAAAAGTCCATCATTTGTGTCGAAGCTGAAATCAAGATTTGATGCTTTATATAATTCGCGTGAAGATATATATGCTAATATCCGCACTCAGCGGGATTATATTCGTGAGGCATATATTGGTAATGAGCTGAAGTGGCACCGTTTAAATGTTGGCACTGATAGTGATGTAATAAGTCAGAACTTTGATACAAAAGTGGACGGAATAATTGATTGGTTAGAGACCCGCTTCAACTGGATGAAAGGAGAATTTGATAAATTATAATATTGATATAAAGCACTATTAAAGTAATGGATATATTAGAGGTTGAAGCCCACACCACTTCAACCTCTAATTATTTTGTCAAAAAGTCGCGTAGCTAACTATCCCACACCATCGAGTCCTCCGCGCGCTCCGCGTCTTCTAAATTCCCCCTCTTCGTACGGACGTTCCATGGAGCGTCCGCCCTCCTCGTCCGACTTCCTCTAAAACAAAAATATCACAGCCCCTCTACTATGTCAAGCAGATCAAGCTTTATCACATCCCAGTATTTCCCATATTTACAGATGGGATCCGGCTCATCATCGGCACGCGAGAAATCACATAACATCT
>CAZHHF010000216.1:0-3307 GCA_964531905.1 uncultured Bacteroides sp. | reverse complement strand
GAATATGTACGCTCACCGGTCTGGATAAGATCGAACATGTTGTTACGCGGGATAATTTTTAAGGTTGCGCCACTATCAGTATATGGCGCAACCTTAAAAATGTTATTTTAGAGTTAGTTTACTCGTTTTCGTTTTCTTTAAGAGGGTTCCATCCCTGGGCGCGAAGCGGAATTTCGTTCCCTTCGCGTGTAATCAGAGCGCATCCGAGATCTTCTTTTGTGATGTGACCGATCACTTTTATACCGGGGATTGCCGATACCTGTTCATGGAGATGGAGCGGAACAGTGAAAAGCAGTTCGTAATCTTCGCCACCGTTGAGCGCGGCTGTTACAAGATTCATTCCGAGTTCCTCGGCCATTACTGCTGTCTGATAGTCGATGGGTATACGGTCTTCGTAGACGCGGCATCCGGTATGACTTGCCTTACAGATGTGGAGTAGTTCCGACGATAGTCCGTCGGACACATCCATCATTGCCGTAGGAACGATTCCGGCTTTTGCGAGTTCGGCGATGATATCGCGGCGTGCTTCGGGTTTGAGCTGCCGCTCCACGATATATTCTTTTCCCTGGAAATCGGGTTGGAAATCTTTCTTACCGGCCGAGGCATATTTCTCGCGTTCAAGCAACTGGAGTCCCATGTATGCTGCGCCGAGATCACCCGAAACGCAGATGAGATCAGTGTCGTGTGCGCCGCTTCGGTAAACGATGTTCTCGCGTCGCGCGTCACCTATTGCCGTTATGCTGATCACAAGTCCCTGATGTGATGCGGTAGTATCGCCGCCAACAAGGTCAACTCCGTAGATTTCGCATGCCAGACGTATTCCGCTGTAAAGCGCTTCGATATGTTCGACCGCGAATCGCTTGGATATGCCGAGCGATACGGTTATCTGCCTCGGTGTTCCGTTCATGGCATATATGTCGGAGAAGTTAACTACTGCAGCTTTATATCCGAGGTGTTTAAGCGGAACATAGGTGAGGTCGAAGTGTACGCCTTCGAGCAGGAGATCGGTCGAAACCAGCACTTCAGTGTCGGGGTAATGCATTACGGCACAATCATCGCCAACGCCTTTCAACGTAGACTTGTCGCGAAGTTCGATCTCACGAGTTAGGTGGTCGATGAGTCCGAATTCTCCGAGTGTAGATATTTCAGTTAATTTGTCACTCATAGTTTAGGTCAGATACGTTTTACCATTTCGGTGATAATAGCGACAGTTGTAGGCTGCGCGCTTACGGCTGCCTGCTGCACTTCTTCGTGAGACGGCGCGATCTTGATGTCCTTGCCGCCGAGGTCGGTTATAACCGAGATTCCGAATACTTTCATGCCGGCATGGTTAGCTACAATAACTTCGGGAACGGTGGACATGCCAACTGCGTCGCCACCGATGATGCGGAAGTATTCATATTCGGCAGGGGTCTCAAATGTGGGACCAGGGGTACCTACATAGACTCCGTTCACGAGACGGATGTGGCGTTCGCGCGCGATTTCGTTGGCAAGTTCAATGAAGTGGTGATCGTAGGCCTCGGTCATTGACGGAAATCGGGTGCCGAGTTCATTATAATTGTGTCCGCGAAGCGGATTTTCGGGGAAGAGGTTGATGTGGTCGTTGATGACCATTACATCGCCCACGCGGAATTCCTTGTTCATACCTCCGGCAGCATTACTTACAAGGAGTGTTTTCACTCCGAGGGCGCGCATAACTCTGACTGGGAAAGTGACCTGCTTCATATCGTAACCTTCATAATAGTGGAAGCGACCCTGCATTGCCATCACTCTTTTGCCCGACATTTCTCCAAAAATCAGATTACCGCTGTGTCCTTCAACGGTAGAGATAGGGAAATTGGGGATTTCAGAATATGGAATGAATTGTTTTTCTTCGATATAATCAACAATCGGGCCGAGTCCGGTTCCGAGAATTATAGCTATTTCCGGCATTTTCCCGTTGACATGAGCCTTTAGGAAATCGGCAGTCTGCTTAATCTGTTCTAACATGTTGTTTCAATAAATATAGTTTTTACTAATAAACGCAGTTGAAACGTTTAATGTTTTAATTTGTTCTGACCGGTAACGACGGCTGAGTTTCTGATAAGTTTTAACAGTACGTCGTCGAAAGTTTCGTCGTTGCGCTTCTCAAATTTCACTTCGACAGGGATGAAGAATATGTAGGGCCGGAGTTCATCGGGGAAGTCGGGATTGTTTATCAGGCGAACAGCATCTTTTTCAGTTGTGATAATGTATTTGTTATCACCTTTAAGTTGCCTGAAATAAGCGGCGAGATTCTCCAGTTCTTTACGTGTGAAGTTATGATGATCGGAGAATGACCGTGTTTTTAGCCGTGTCTTGAACTGTTTGAGATAGTTTATGAACGGTTTTGGATTTCCTATACCTGAGAGAGCCACAATGGTGTCGTTACCCGACAGATACTCCATGACTGGACGCGTGACCGCACTGTCGGGGAACAATGCCCGTGGGGTCATGTAAGCGAAACGGGAGAAGAACAGTTTCTGGTAGTGGAATAGTTTCAGATTGTTCTTGAAGATGCGGTATTCGAGAGGTTTAAGTTTCTCGGGACATTTTGTCACTACGATCATATCGGCGCGATCGAGCGCGTCGACCGGTTCACGTAGCCGTCCGTAGGGGAGAAGCTTGTCATAGAATACCGGACGCCCGAATTCAGTAAGTACGATAGATACAGTAGGATCAACATATCTGTGCTGGAATGCGTCGTCGAGGACAATGATGTTGATCGAGGGGTCGATGGCGAGCATCCGGTCGATTCCTTTGCAACGGTTCTCGCATACGGCGAACATCGTTTTTTCATCACCGTATTTCTGGAACATCTGATATGGTTCGTCGCCAACCTCGAGCGGGGTAGAGCGTTCTGTTACCTGAACAAAGCCTTTGGTGGCCCTGCGATATCCGCGGCTCAATACGCCTACGCGGTAGCGAGTCTTGAGCATGGCGATGATGTATTCGGCATGCGGAGTCTTGCCTGTGCCTCCTACCGCTATGTTACCTACCACAATGACCGGTATCGGGAACGTACGTTTTTTCAGGATGTTCCACCGGAACATGAGATTCCGTACCGCAACTCCAAAGCCGTAGAGCTTTGATGCGGGATAGAGCAGGAGTGTTGACAGAATCTTGTTTCGGGTCATTGCAGATGATTGATGTTACCTGATCTCTATGTCGTCCATACGCGCCTGTATCCGCTCCATCTGTTTGATTTCTTCTATTTTGCGGTATAGGCGGTAAGATTCGCCGAGTTCTGTTTTTATAATGCTGTTCTTGACATTGGAGTTCTGGAAGT
>CAZHHF010000215.1:0-3324 GCA_964531905.1 uncultured Bacteroides sp. | reverse complement strand
AGGAACGAGAACGGCGATGGAATAACCTCCGGTGATTCCGTTAATTCCGTCCATGAAATTGTATGCGTTAATAATTCCAACGCAGACGATCAAGGCGACCAGAACCATCCACCAGTCCTGGAGATTGAGGATGCCGAACTGATAGAACATTAAGAACATTGCCGTAAACTGCACCACGAGTCTCGCGCTGTCAGGCAACGAACGAATATCATCGACAAAGCTAACTAGTCCGACCAAAGTTAGTCCCAAAATAAACCACGGATAGGTCAATCCGAAGAACGCGGCATAAAGCCAGACAGCAAAAAGAAAGATTATTCCGCCGCCACGTAAGACTATGGTTTTATGGGAACTACGCAGATTTGGCTTGTCGATTATATTGAACCGATCGGCTACGCGAAAGTAGGCTAATTCGAGCAGAATCAGCAGCAGAAAGATTATCACAAAAATCATATCATGTTATTGATTTTGAAAACTGCGGATGGTCTTAACCAGACCATCCCGGGCATCGACGGGCATTCGTTCGATATTTAATGCCCGTTTGATTTTTTCGTTTGACACGACATAGTTTTCCGTCAATTTGTCGAGTCGAAAAGTATTGAGTGGTAGATGAAGTACATCACCGATTTTTGCTCCAAATTTTATCAACCCCTTAGTCACTTTCCATATATGGCTTTTCTTCCCCATGGCCTTACACATTACCTCTATTAGTTCATTCGTTGATAGAGCCGCATCGTCTGCCATATTATATATTCCGCTTGCAACATCAGTCTTGAGCAACCTCTCGATTACGAACGAGAGATTATCGATCGAGGTAAAAGTTCGTCGGTTCTCAAATGCGCCCAACGGCCATGGAATTCCTTTTGATATTACTCCATATAGAAGATTGAGATTCCCTTTATTTCCAGGACCATGAATCATACAGGGGCGGAGAATAATTACATCCCTTTCAGTATAATTTTCGGGGTTGGCTTTTAATTTATCCAATATATATTCTTCTGCCTTGACCTTGCTTTCTCCATAAGGACCGACAGGGCTCGGTGCTACTTCTTCAGTTAATATTTCTCCCGGAACCTTGTCAACAGCTGCTTTAACAGAACTGAAGAAAATGAACTTCTTGATTTCAGGATGACCGGAGAAATAATCAAAAACCTTTTTGGTCAGTTCGGTATTTACCTTGAAATACACATCGGCCGCAGATTTATTTTTAGTATCATGAGCTTTGCCAGCAAGATGAATTATCGCGTCGACCTGTGGAACAGCATTGTTATCCAACTCTGCCCATGAGAATGTCTTCTCGACTCCATCTTTCTCAGGAGCAACAATATCGAGACCATAAATCGTGTTATCCTGCTTTAGCGAAGCGACGAGATTAGAACCTACGAAGCCATGGACGCCTGTGATAAGTAATTTCATTGAGTAAGAGAATTTATAAGTTCTGCATATTCTTGGGTGACAATCTCTTTGGAATAATTCGCTTCTATTTCATCAAGCCCTCTCTTACCTATTCTCAGTAACTCCTCTCGAGAAACGTTATCTAACCATTGACTGATTTTTCTAGCTTTAACATCGGGTTCTAAATCTGTGAAGATTTTAGCACATTCTAATGAAGATAAAAAATTAACAATTGGGGTGTTTTTAGGAGAACAAATAAGAAGCGGTTTCCCACACGCCATTATAGTATATACCTTCGAAGGAAAACCTTGGGCTGCAATCTCGGGCTCCATAAATATAAACTGGATATCCGAGAACGCGATGATTTCAGGCATGAGTTCTCTTGGCTGATATTGAAGAATATGGATGTTGGAGAGATGATATTCCTCTTTTTTTTCCTCTAGATGGCCTCGCATCATTCCTTCTCCAATTACATAATAGTCAATTGGCTTATCAATTGTTTGCTTAGCTAATTCTATAAGAGTTTCCCAGTCTTGCGCCATACCAATATTTCCCGCGTATAGTAGCTTCAAATGGTCGTTATGTTGAAAAATTTTCGGATTCAAATTTGGGTAATTATCTAATTGCTTATAGATATCGGTATCAACAAAATTAGGAATTATATGCAGTGTATCAGGATGCTTAAATCGAGGAACTATTGTATCATAAAAAACCTTGTCAATAGTTGTTACACCAGAGGAATTATTATAGATATACCTCTCCACACGCCTAAGTATATTGTATATGACTCCTGTTCCCTTTCCTAATATATCGGGATAAACTTCCTGAACATTATATATGACTTTTGAACCTTTTAATTTTCCTAGCCATACATTAAGTAATCCAATCGTCAGAGGTGGGGAGGGAGATATAATGACATCTACTTTCTTGATTAAAAGAGCTGTTATAAATGATACAATATGCCAGTAAACAAACCCAAACAATCTAAGTGTTGTTGATTTGAATTTTTTCTGGGGCACATGATATACTTGAATACCATTAAATGAGCTTTTCTTTAGAAAGCCCCAGAAACTCCATTTTAAAGGTTGCTTCTGAATTTGAGATTCAACCTTATTATAATGTGGAGTCGTAGTTAGAACTACAACTTCAAATCCTCTTTCTTTCAGAGATTTTGCAATATCTCCGTATAAATAAGCCGTTGACACACCATCCGGATTAAATACCAAACTATGTATCAGGACTTTTTTCTTATGCATAACTTTTATTCTTTTCGCCAAACCATTTTGTTGACGACGGTGACGTAGGACTGGATGATTTTGACGACGATGTTGGAGACGTTTTCTCCGATATATACATCAACGGGAGTGCCGTCATCGTGGTTGCGGTTCATCGAGATTGCGGTTTCAACGGCTTGGAGAAGTGACTTTTCGTCGATTCCGGCGAGGATGAAGCCTGCGTTGTCAAGTGATTCAGGGCGTTCGGTCGAAGTGCGGATGCAGACTGCCGGGAAGGGATGGCCGACCGAGGTGAAGAAACTCGATTCTTCGGGGAGTGTACCCGAGTCGGAGATTACTGCGGCCGCATTCATCTGAAGGCAGTTGTAGTCATGGAAGCCGAGGGGTTCGTGTTGTATCACACGTCGGTCAAGTTTGAAACCGGACTGTTCAAGGCGTTTGCGGCTTCGGGGATGACAACTGTAGAGTATCGGCATGTCGTATTTCTCAGCAATAGCGTTGATTGCATTGAACAGTGAGAGGAAGTTCTTCTCAGTGTCAATATTTTCCTCACGGTGTGCCGATAGAAGGATATATTTACCCTTTTCGAGTCCGAGACGCTTGTGGATGTCGCTCGCTTCAATGTCGGCGAGGTTAGCGTGGAGCACTTCTGCCATCGGTGAGCCGGTAACGTAGGTGCGTTCTTTCGGGAGTCCAC
>CAZHHF010000214.1:0-3341 GCA_964531905.1 uncultured Bacteroides sp. | reverse complement strand
TGAGAAAGAAGCTACTATCGAAGCCCGTAAACGGTTGCAGGCAGAAAAAGAAGAGCTTGCTTCCGGAGGTGCTGTCGACGAGCATCCGATGCTGTCGAAAGCGGTTTCCCGTAAAAAGAAGAACAAGAAGGGCGGGGGAACAGCGCCAGCTCCTGTGACCAAAGAGAAGAAAGAGCTTGCAGTTGGTGATAACGTGAAACTCGATGGTGAAGGTACGCCCGGACGTATAATCGAGATTTCGGGTAAGAATGCGGTGGTTCTGTTCGGCATGCTGAAAACGTCGGTAGCTTTGAACCGATTGAAACCGACTATGGCTCAACCGCCGTCGGCAGTCAAGAAATCTACGTTCATATCATCGTCGACGGCAGACTCGAGCCGTAACCGTCAGCTAAATTTCAAACCGGATATAGACGTGAGAGGAATGCGCGCTGATGAGGCGGTACAGGCGGTCACTTATTTTATCGATGACGCGATCCAATTCGGTGCGGGCCGAGTGCGTATTCTTCACGGTACCGGCACCGGAGCGCTGCGGCAGTTCATACGCGGTTATCTTCAGACAGTTCCCGATGTGACATCTTTTCATGACGAGGATGTGCGCTTCGGTGGAGCAGGTATAACGGTAGTAACTCTTAGATAATATTGATATGATATTGAATGACAACGATATAATGGTGATAACGGCAGTCGTTGCACCGTTGCTGACAATGTTAAGCACATGGGCGTTGATGTGTTATTCGGTCAGATGGACGATGAGGAATTTTAAATCGTATAAGGATCCAAAGAAAGATTCCGATAAACTGATGTATCTGTATGGTGCCGTTTTTATAGCGCTATATTACATCTGTATGATTGTGTTGATGTCAGGTGTGTTCGCACTGATAGAAGGGGCGGTGATCGCAGGTGCGACATATATCCAGAAACGCAGCGTTGACAAGGAATATGAACGGAGTGCCGAACGTTACGGTATCGTTCGGGAAGATCGTGATAAAATTATCAAGATAGGGTACGTGAATCTGTTAGTCATCAATTTATATATACTGCTTATTTTTGTTTTAGCGGTTAGATTCGGCACGCAGTGGTTGCTCCCCGAGGTGACGACCGTGAAAATAGAGGATGGACGCGGGTCGACTGTGACTGATTATGAACTGTTTACAGGAAAAGATCTGCGACTGACCGACTGTTATGTGGATAATTGTACACCTGACACGTTGTACCGCATGATCGTGTGGTATGCGTGGCCTGCCGAGGGTGAAGAAAATAATGTTTTCACTGTGACCGATACGATAGCGCCGGGTGAGCTGATGAAGGTGAGAGGGAAGGTGTGTTATGCGATGAAGCGGATACCGTCGTTCAGGGATCCGGTGTCGACACGTATGAGAAAGATTCACCGAAAGGTTTCGTATGTAGTTGACAAAAACGGTTACTTAAGATTCAAATACAGCAGCGCTCCGGCCAAATACGGACTCAAATCGAACCGCCAGGTGGAACCAGGTTCTTTCTCGGAAAGTAATATCATGAAATAGCGGAAAATTTCGTAATTTTGCAGCATAGCAAAAAGAAACGGAAATTCTGAAATGAAAATATTAATAACAGGATGCAACGGACAGCTCGGAAAAGAGATGCGTGAGGCTCTTGAAGCTATTGTTCCCGGCATTACTCTATATACTGACAAGGATACGCTTGATCTGACCGATGCGAAAGCGATAGAAGCTTTCGTTCTCGACAATGATATAACCCATATAGTGAACTGTGCGGCCTACACCGATGTGGATAAGGCTGAAGATGAGAAGCTTGAATGTGCGGCCCTGAATGTGACGGCGGTGAAAAACATCGCTAATGCAGCCGACGCCAACGGTGCGAAAGTGATCCATCTATCGACCGATTATGTTTTTGACGGCACTGCTTACCGTCCCTATAAGGAATCGGATAAGGTGAATCCAATCTCGCAGTACGGAACAACCAAGCGGACCGGGGAAACGGCTCTGATAGCTCTTGCTCCTGAAAGTATCATAATAAGAACAGCGTGGCTCTATTCGCCATATGGGCGTAATTTCGTGAAGACAATATTGAGACTTGCCGGGGAGCAGGATGAGATAAGAGTCGTTTGCGATCAGATAGGTACGCCTACCTACGCGCGTGATCTGGCAAACGCGATAGTTCAGATACTCCGTTGTCATCAGTGGGTTCCCGGGATATATCATTTCACTGATGAGGGCGCGGCATCATGGTACGATTTCGCGAAAGCTATCCTGAGAATTTCGGGTAACAAGAAATGCCGTGTAGTTCCGATTCTTTCCGAAGATTTCCCGAGAGCGGCGTCACGTCCCTATTATTCGGTTCTCGACCGGTCACGGATAAAAGCGACCTACGGGGTTGAGATTCCGCATTGGGAGGAGAGTCTGGCCGACTGTCTGTCGCGCATGAGCAATAATTAACTGATTATAAACGAATACAAAACTATACTGAAGTGTCAACATTAACCGACGAAATAAGCCGACGCCGAACCTTTGCGATTATCTCACATCCCGACGCCGGTAAAACAACATTGACCGAGAAGTTACTTCTTTTCGGAGGCGCTATCCATATCGCAGGTGCTGTAAAGTCAAACAAAATCAAGAAAACCGCTACTTCCGACTGGATGGAAATAGAGAAGCAACGCGGTATATCTGTCGCAACATCCGTGATGGGTTTCAATTACGGTGATTATAAGATAAATATTCTTGATACCCCCGGTCACCAGGATTTTGCCGAAGATACTTACCGCACGCTGACGGCAGTCGACAGTGTAATTATAGTTGTCGATGTGGCAAAGGGTGTGGAGCAGCAGACACGTAAGCTTATGGAGGTGTGCCGCATGCGCAATACTCCGGTGATAATATTTGTCAATAAGCTTGACCGCGAGGGTCGTGATCCGTTTGATATTCTCGATGAGCTTGAAGCTGAGCTTAAGATCAAGGTGCGCCCGTTGAGCTGGCCAATCAATATCGGAGCGAAGTTCAAGGGTGTTTACAATATATATGAACATTCGCTTGATTTGTTTACTCCGAACAAGCAGACTGTTACCGAGCGCGTAGAGATTCAGGATATAAATGACAGCCGGATCGATGAAGCAGTAGGTGAGGCCGATGCAGCTAAGCTAAGGGATGATCTTGAACTGATAGACGGAGTTTATCCTACATTCGAGGTCGATGATTATCTGAAGGGTAAGCTTGCTCCTGTGTTTTTCGGATCGGCATTGAATACGTTCGGTGTAAAAGAACTTCTCGACTGTTTTGTTAAGATTGCTCCTACGCCAGGTTCAACAAAGGCTGAGGAGCGTGAGATAGAGCCGGCCGAAGATA
>CAZHHF010000213.1:0-3343 GCA_964531905.1 uncultured Bacteroides sp. | reverse complement strand
CCGTCTGCTTAGAAGGCAGATGCTCTATCCAGCTGAGCTACCGGACCGACCTTGTTTTGAATAATCCCATACAGGATTTTTCGGGTGCAAAGTTAATGATTTTTTTTTAACCTTTCCACTTTTAATATCACTTTTTTTGAGTTTTTCAAAAAACATTGGCCTTTTAAGTATAACAGGTCTATGTGAAATCAGATGCTTGGCTGTTGCGAAAAAAAGCATTATCTTTGTATAATGCAAAAAAGGAAGCGATAATGGATTTCAAACTATCTTCACTTTACAAGCCTACCGGTGATCAGCCGCAAGCGATTGATTCGCTCGTAAAGGGGATCCGTGACGGGCTGCCTGCACAGACATTGCTCGGTGTAACCGGATCGGGAAAGACTTTCACTATGGCCAACGTGATAGAGAAGGTAAACCGCCCTACTCTCATCCTGAGCCACAACAAAACTCTGGCCGCACAGCTTTACAGCGAGTTCAAATCGTTTTTTCCGGAAAATTCGGTTCAATATTTCGTGTCGTACTATGACTATTATCAACCGGAAGCCTATATACCTTCGGTTGACAAATATATCGAAAAGGATCTGATGATCAATGACGAGATAGAGCGTCTGCGCCTGTCAACGGTGTCGGCTCTACTGTCGGGGCGGCGCGACGTGATTGTGGTGTCGTCGGTTTCGTGTATATACGGCATGGGTAACCCGGAAGATTTCGACAGTAATGTGATCAACATAAAGGTGGGTCAGAAGATTTCGCGGAATGAGTTTCTGAGACGTCTGGCCGAAGCACTGTACAGCCGCAACGAGAATGAGTTGTCGCGCGGAACATTCCGTGTGAAAGGTGATACGGTAGACATTGCGCTGGCATACGAGGAGATTCTGATCAGAGTGGTGTTCTGGGGCGATGAGATAGAATCGATAAGCACTTTGCATCCGGTCGATAATATCTCGCTCGGCAGCCACTCGTCATTCCAGATATATCCGGCCAATCTGTTCGTTACTTCCAAAGAGAAAATGGGAACGGCCTTAGGACAGATTGAAGTAGATCTCGGCCAACAGGTTGATTTTTTCTATAATGAAGCGCATGAACTCGAGGCAAAGCGATTATATGAACGCGTGACCTACGATGTTGAAATGATACGTGAGGTGGGTCACTGCTCGGGTATCGAGAATTACAGCCGCTATTTCGATGGCCGTGAACCTGGTATGCGGCCGTTCTGTCTGCTTGATTATTTCCCGAAGGATTATCTTACGCTGATCGACGAGAGCCATGTGACAGTTCCTCAGATCAGGGCGATGTATGGCGGAGACCGGTCAAGAAAGCTAAATCTGGTGGAATACGGGTTCAGGCTTCCGGCGGCACTTGACAACCGTCCGCTGAAGTTCGAGGAGTTTACTTCGCTCACGAATCAGACAATATACGTGAGTGCAACTCCGGCTGATTATGAACTTGAACAGTCGGAAGGCGTAGTTGTTGAACAAATCATACGTCCGACAGGGTTGCTCGATCCGGTTATCAGCGTAAGACCGTCGCAAAATCAGATAGACGATCTGCTCGAGGAGATCAACAAGCGTAAGGAGCGTGACGAGCGAGTTCTCGTGACAACGTTGACAAAGCGAATGGCTGAGGAACTTAATGAATACTTCGCACGTCTCGATATAAAGACCGCATACATACATTCGGACGTGAAATCACTGGAACGTGTGGCTATTCTGGACGGACTACGTTCGGGTGAGTTTGACGTTCTGATAGGTGTGAATCTGCTTCGTGAAGGTCTCGACCTTCCGGAGGTGTCATTAGTGGCAATTCTCGATGCCGACAAGGAGGGGTTCCTCAGATCGCACCGATCACTGACACAGACCGTTGGACGTGCGGCACGAAATCTCAACGGTGAGGTTATAATGTATGCCGACAAAATAACCGAAAGTATGCAGCAGACTATCGACGAGACGAACCGACGTCGTGAAATACAGCTGAAATACAATGAGGAACACGGTATCACACCTCAGGCCATAATCAAGGCTCGCAACCGTATAATCGGACTTGACCGCGATGATAGCGAATCAACCGAAATGAAGCGCAAGACCGGCAGAAAAGAGAGTTCAAAACCGATTCCGTATAGTCAGGAATACTCAACGAGCGTGGATATAGCAGCCGATCCGGTTGTGAAATACATGAACCGTAAAGAGCTGTCGGCCAATATCAATCATTTAAGAAACGAGATGCTTAAAGCGGCTAAAAACATGGAGTTCATGGAAGCAGCCCGCCTTCGCGATGAAATTATAAAACTTGAACAATATGCCGAAACACTCCCTGCCGACTGATAGTTTCAAATATCCGCCTGTAACCGATTTTCTACCTACTTCTGTCAAAGAGATGAAAGCACTCGGATGGGAATGGGTGGATGTTGTTCTCTTCTCGGGTGACGCATACGTTGATCATCCGTCGTTCGCAGCAGCCGTAATAGGGCGTGTTCTGCAAGCGGCCGGCTACCGCGTGGCGATCGTGGCGCAACCGAACTGGCAGGACGATCTGCGCGATTTCAAGAAGTTCGGTAAGCCACGGCTATTTTTCGGTGTATCGGCCGGCGCGATGGACTCTATGGTAAACCATTATACGGCCAACCGGCGCAGAAGATCGGATGATGCTTATACACCAGATGCCCGCCACGGCATGCGTCCCGATTATCCCACGATCGTCTACTCTTCAATATTGCGGCAGCTATTTCCCGACACGCCTATAATAGCAGGAGGTATAGAGGCTTCGATGCGCCGTCTCTCGCATTACGATTACTCGCAAGACCGCTTGCGTCCGTCAATTCTCGCCGATGCTCCAGCCGATATGTTGATATATGGTATGGGCGAGAAACCTATCGTTGAGATAGCACGCCGACTGAGTGCGGGAGAAGATATAAAAACGATATGCGACGTTAGGCAAACCGTGTTGATGACCGATGCTTCACAGATTCCCCAACCCTCGGAAAACGATATCATCCTCCACCCATTCAGCCAATGCAAGCGCGACAAGCGATGTCAGGCGGAGAATTTCAAGCATATCGAGCAGCAGTCAAACCGGATGAGCGGTGGGGCTACATTGTGGCAGCTTCATGAGAACAATAAGGTTGTAAAGGTCAATCCGATGTATCCGGCAATGACGACCGGAGAGATCGATGCATCGTTCGATCTGCCGTACACACGTCTGCCCCACCCTCGCTATAAAGGCAAGCGGATTCCGGCTTTCGATATGATAAAATTTTCGGTCAATATGCACCGGGGATGTTTCGGGGGATGTGCGTTCTGCACAATCTCGGCCCATCAGGGGAAATTCATAGCATCGCGAAGTCGTG
>CAZHHF010000212.1:0-3353 GCA_964531905.1 uncultured Bacteroides sp. | reverse complement strand
ACGGTAGATATACCGGAAAATTCGTTGTGCGACTATCTTTTAGCATATAATCAAATAGATAATGTTCTTGTTGAAGGTGTCACTACACATTTATATAATACGGAAGGACTGACTTACCGTCTTATAAACAATCCGAGCGGAAGTCACGAGGCTGTATTATTAAGTTGTAGCAATCCGGATATAACTGATATGGTTTTTGATAAGATATCAGTATATAATGCCTCTGAATTTACCGATATAGAGTATTCTATAACCGGCATAATGGGAAGATTTCCCGAAGGCAGTCAACTCAAAAGTGTAATTATTGGTGATAATATTACACATATTGGATATATGACTTTCCGTGAATGCTTAGATCTTGAAAGTGTAAACTTTAATGCCGAGAATTGTGTCTATGCTAATATGTCATTTGGAGATTCAATCAAATCACTTACGTTTGGGGAAAGGGTAAAAATAATTCCCGCATATGCGTTTTATCAGTCATGTAAATGTTTAAAATCTATTATTATCCCAAACTCGGTAGTATCCATTGAGCAGTATGCATTTTACGATCCTTTTAACGAATCAATAACAGACTCATTAATAATAGGAGACTCAGTAAAAACTATTGGAGACGGCGCTTTCTGGGGATTCGCGAATCTAACTTCAGTATCATTCGGTAGTTCACTTGAAACTATCGGCAAAGAAGCTTTCAGAGATTGTAACGCCCTGACTTCTGTCACGCTCCCTTCGGTTCAAACTATCGATGAAGGTGCTTTTGTATCCTGTGATAAATTACAAAGTGTAATTTTACCACCCGGTGTGAAGTCTATTGGTGCAACCGCCTTCAGCAGAAGTCCTTATTCTACTGAGGTAAATTACAGTTTTAAGGGTGGTGCTTATCCATCGACAATAGCTAATCCATTTGGAAGCAAAGGGGTTCAATATCCTGCCGAAGGGGCAATAGTTGAAGATGGTTGCGTATGGGGACCGGATAAAAATGCTCTCTACTTTGTGGCGTGCACAAAAGAGGGTGAGTTTGTGATACCCAATTCGGTTAAGGACATCGGCCCCAGTGCATTCCAATCATGCGATAAAATTACCTCGATAGTGATTCCAAACTCAGTTCAATCTATCGGGCCTATGGCTTTCGATGGGTGCAACAACTTGACAGATGTTTATTACGATGCTGAGGATTGCTCATCATCAACAGGTGGTAACGTTTTTCCATCTTCTATTCAAACAGTCACTCTCGGCAACTCAGTTAAGACGATCGGCGCCAGTGCTTTCAGCGGATGCCGTAACCTGACCTCGGTCAATATTCCGAATTCAGTAGAGTCTATCGGTGACAATGCTTTTCATAGCTGCAGCGGCCTGACCTCAATCGCAATTCCGAATACAGTAAAGTCTATCGGCGGCGCTGCTTTCGCAGATTGTACCGGTTTGGCAGATGTGTATTATGATGCAGGAGATTGTATATTAGGTACACATGTCTTCCCAAAGACAATGACCTCACTAACAATCGGCAACTCAGTCAAGACAATCGGCGCCAATGCTTTCAGTGGCTGCAGCGGCCTGACCTCGGTCAATATTCCGAATTCAGTAGAGTCTATCGGTGACAATGCTTTTCATAGCTGCAGCGGCCTGACCTCAATCGCAATTCCGAATACAGTAAAGTCTATCGGCGGCGCTGCTTTCGCAGATTGTTCCAGTTTGGCAGATGTTTATTATGATGCAGGAGATTGCCAATTATATGAAAATTTCTTTCCGAGGACAATTACCTCACTTACTATTGGCAATTCAGTTAAGACGATCGGAGTGGAAGCCTTCTATATGTACAGTAGCCTGACATCGGTAATATTTGGCTCTTCGGTTGAGGCGATCGGATATGCGGCTTTTGAGGGCTGCCAAAGCTTGACATCTGTTGTTATCCCCAACTCGGTGAAAAATATTAGCAGTAATGCCTTCGCAAATTGTAGCAGTTTACGTACGGTTGCAATCGGCAACTCTTTACAATCGATGGGTTCCTATTCATTTAATGGTACCGGACTTGAAAATTTCTTTATAACTACGCAAACAGCTCCTGGGATTGATCCTGCAAGTAATGGTAAACTCATAAGCACTACAATATATGTGCAGGGTGAAGATGCGGCAAAGGATTATGCTCAAAAATGGGATCTTAAGAAAGAACCTCTGCTGATGACTGTGGCTGACAGGATTGAAGGCTCGGTAAAGGAAATCAACGGTGAGCCGGGGGATACAATTCAACTCAATGCTAAACTCTATCCGGAGGATGTGACGCTGCCATACATATTCTGGAAATCCACAAACCCGGCTGTGGCTTACGTAGACAACAACGGTTTAGTAACCCTCAATGAATTACCGGAAGATTACGACGGCGACCTGACATGTCTGATCATCGCCGAGTCGCTCTACGCCGACGGACCGATACTCGAGATTCCCGTCAATGCCGACGCATGGGCGAAAGCGGGCGACTCGAACCTGGACGGAAGCGTAACCGTGACCGATGCGGTGAATACGGCTAACTATGCGGTGGGTAACGAGGTGAAAAGTTTCTTCTTCCGTGCTGCCGATGTCAACAAAGATGAGAGGATCACTCTCTCCGACGCTTCGGGCACGGTCAAGATTGTGCTTACCCAACCATACGCCCGGAATATGGCACTCCGCGCCCGCAGTGTGAAATCGAATAGTGATCAGGCGTATATAAATATCTGTGATTATGTTGCCGGAAAGGGGGAGAATGCCGTTGTCGGCATAAGACTGCACAGCGATCTTAACCTTGTGGCCCTGCAGGGTGATATCTGTGTGCCTGAGGGAACGGAGATTGTAAACATAACTTCAGGTAGAGGAGCCGACGGGCACAGCATCTCGACTTACAGCATCGACAGCCGCACGGTGCGCGTGGTTCTCTTTGACCCCAACAACATTGCATTTGCCGGCAATGATGAAGTGTTGCTAAACCTTGAGGTCAGGGTGAATGAGATTCAGCCCGGCGCAATAGCGATGAGCAATATCTTCGCATCTGACTCCGATGCCAATGAATATCGCCTGACAGCCACCGGCGGTGAGAACAAGGCTTCAACAAGCGGGGTGGCTGCAATCGAGAGCGCCGGCGATATAGCCATCACTGCTGAGGATAATGCGATTGTGATCAGAAACGCAGCCGGCCATCAGGTTATTGTTTACAATATCAATGGCTCGATAGTTGCCGAATTCACGGCTGATGATAATTTCGTGAAATTTGAATCCGCTTCGGGCTTCTATATTGTGAAAGCCGGTGAGAAAGCGGAAAAGGTAATGATTAAGTAAAGAAGCTATGTTGAAAAGTATATATAAGATAGCCGCATTGGCGG
>CAZHHF010000211.1:0-3361 GCA_964531905.1 uncultured Bacteroides sp. | reverse complement strand
AATGGTATGAGAAACTTCAGCAGATCAGTAATACAGAAACCCGCAAAGAAGCTCTGTGGGCGATCATCGAGTATCTGGCGACAGGCAGCGAGTGCATTATAAACCGTTTCCGTACGGTTGGCAATGAATGTATGGAGCTTATGACAATGGTTATTGATGACGTTGAGAAGAGCCGTCAGCGTGCCGAGGCTGCCCGTAAGCGACGCGAGGAGCGTAAACAGAACGCTGATAATGAAATTAATCAACCGCGCCGTTCAAAGCAGCATATCTATGAAGAGCATCCGGCAATGTTCCTGTTTGACGGCTTCGCATCTTACCTGATGTCGACAGCTTATACTGCGGGACGAAAAATGATAATTGAAAAATTCGGAAAAATCGACTTTGACAAAGCTATAGATAGGTTTCGTAAATTCACGCTCGACAAGAAACAGCTCGGAGCCATTCAGCGCTTTCAGGTGTTCCGCGACATGTTCATCAGATATATCGGTGAAAACCAGCGTGGATTGAGCGTAGCATGATTTATCTATTTATCTGATGAAGAAATACGAATGAATTAATAATGCGATCTGTATTGTATTATTAAGTTCTGTTGTATATCTTTGTCAAGTAATGAAAGGGAAGGCAGAAATATTCAGTTTTCTGAGAATGAGGTATAAGCGGTTGCGCTTTGCCTATGATCACGTGCATAGGCATTTTATGGCTACGATAAGACGGATATCTACACTCTTGTCGGTTGTCACATTCTTAGCTTCAGTAATATGTCTGGTTGCCTTTACCATATATGTAGGATATGATCATTCGGTAGCGGAGGCGCATCTGATTCACTCAATAGTGCGTTCTGCCCAGATTGTTTTCATCGTAAACGTGTTGTTTAATTTCATCTTTGATTTTAAGGATGTGAGACACAATGCACGGGTTATCAAATGGATCGCCGATATAGCGGTTATAGTTTCCATGTTTCCATTGATCTATCCTCGACCGCTTAATCCGTGGATCCCGTTTCTTGATCATTTGTTATACAGCAATAAGTTTCTGTTCCCTGTCCTTATATTATATGCAGTGCTTACAATAAGCTTCGGCATTGTGAAAATATTAGGCAAAAGAACAAATCCGGCATTGATTCTGTCGTGCAGTTTCATTCTGCTGATTTCGATGGGAACGTTCGCCTTGATGATGCCTCGATGTACTGTAAACGGAATCGGTTTTGTCGATGCGTTGTTTGTCTCAACAAGCGCTGTGTGTATCACAGGACTGACAACTGTCGATGTGGCCACGAATTTTACTCCGGTCGGTATTCTCGTGATAGGACTGTTGGCCCAGATCGGCGGACTTGGAGTGATGACATTCACGAGCTTTTTCGCATTGTTCTTTAGCGGCAATACATCGATTTACAGTCAGCTGATGGTGAAGGATATGATCTACACCCGCTCAATTAACTCATTGTTGCCGTCACTCATTTATATACTCGGCTTCACATTGGTTATAGAGACTATCGGTGCTGTTGCAATATTTCTGAGTATTCCCGATGCTCTTGGTCTTGCATTAGATGATAAACTGATTTTTTCGGCATTTCATGCCATGTCGGCGTTCTGTAATGCCGGATTCTCTAATGTAGAAGGCGGTCTCGGTAACCCGACACTTCTTCACGGTAATCAGGTGATTTATATTGTGGCGTCAATTTTGATTCTGGCCGGAGGAATCGGATTTCCAATCCTTGTAAACTTCAAGGAAGTTTTCGTGAGATATCTTACGCGTTTCTGGAATATGATAAGAAACAGACGTAAACGCCATCAACCGGTTCATTTTTATGATATGAATACCAAGATTGTGCTTACAGCAAGCGCAATTATCATAATCGTCAGTTCGGGACTATTTTTCATTTTTGAATATAATAATACGTTGGCCGGAATGACTTTATATGAGAAAACCGTTCAGTCGGTATTCAATTCGTTTGTCCCGCGAAGCTCAGGATTCTCTTCAGTAAATCCCGCCGATTTCATGGGAATCACCATAATGCTGATGATGATTCTTATGTGGATAGGTGGAGCATCGCAGTCAACTGCCGGAGGTATAAAAGTGAATGCATTTGCTGCGATGTTACTGAATTTGCGCGCCATCATAACCGGTCGCGAACGTGTGACAGCATTCGGGAGAACAGTATCGCCGGCATCGATAAAACGAGCGAACGCAATCATAGCGATTTCAATTTTGTCCTACATCGGTTACTCTATGGTACTTGTAGGACTTGAACCTGAAATAGCCCTTAAACCGATTCTTTATGAAACGGCATCGGCTTTATTTACTGTTGGTTCATCGCTCGGTATAACCCCAATGCTGTCGACCGCATCAAAAATAATTTTATGCACTGCTATGTTTCTGGGACGAGTTGGAATATTGTCGTTACTGATGGGATTCTTCTCTGATTCACGACCTGTCAACGCTTATTATCCGACTGACAACATCATTATAAATTAAAACTTATATGTCATGAGATACCTTATAATCGGACTTGGAATATATGGGACGAATCTGGCGACTGATCTAACTGAGATGGGCCATGAGGTAATCGGTGCCGATATACATCCTTCGAATGTCGAGGCAGTGAAGGACTATATATCTACCGCTTATGTAATCGACTCCACCGATGAGACCGCTCTTGGAGTTTTACCTCTCAAGAACGTCGATCTTGTTATCGTTGCAATAGGGGAGAACTTCGGGGCAAGTGTGAAAACAGTTGCGTTGTTGAAGAAATTAGGAGTGAAACACATGTATGCCCGTGCTATCGACAAACTCCACGAATCTATTCTCGAAGGATTTCACGTAGATCGTATTCTCACTCCGGAACAGAGAGCGGCAAGGGATATTGCCCATGAACTTGAGCTTGGAACCGAAGTCGATGTTCTCAAGATCGATGATCATGCGATGGTGATGAAATTCCGGGTTCCCGATTATTTTGTAGGTATCAGTTATGCTGATATAAATATTGAGAAGAATTACAATCTCAAACTCGTAGCTGTTACACGTCCTGAAACAAAGCACAATATAATGGGAATAGCACATAATGTTCAGACGCTGATAGACCTTGCCGATAAAGAAACTGTGGTGGGTGCTGATGATATATGGACAGTTTTCGGAACAGCGGCAGCATATAAAAACCTATATCGTACGATCAATTAATAACGTATGTTTATTTTTATCAATTTTTTTTGAAAAAATGGCTCTGTTAAAAGAATAAGTAGTATATTTGCCAAGTCAAAATCTTATTTCTAATTTCATAAAAATGGATATAAACACTATCATTAGCAACCTGGAAGCTAAGCATCCCGGTGAAAAAGAATACCTTCAGGCAGTGCGTGAAGTT
>CAZHHF010000210.1:0-3390 GCA_964531905.1 uncultured Bacteroides sp. | reverse complement strand
CAGGTTTCTTGGCCGGGGCTGCCTCTGACCTTACCCACAAGCATCCGCTCAGCACATTTGCTTCTATGGCTCTTGCAATGATTGTGGCCGACTGCATCAATCACGAAAAGATAGACCGTGAAAAGTTCAGGTTTATCGTAATCCAACGTGTATTCAAACTGCTTGAACTTCATTACAAGGAAGACGATAATCTTCAAAATCTGAAGATGCAGGTCGAGAAAGCCCTTGACCTTGCTGAGTCTGATGTTCTGGACACAGAAGGTATCCGCAAATTAGGCGAAGGATGGGTTGGTGATGAAGCATTGGCCATTGCAGTGTTCTGCGTCATGCGCTACATTGATGATTTCCAGAAATGTATTGTCTGCGCGGTCAATCACGACGGAGACAGCGACTCCACAGGAGCCATTGCAGGTAACATTATCGGTGCAATACTCGGATATAGCAAAATCCCGCTCAACTATCTCACCACTCTTGAACTGAAAGACGTTATTGTTTCAGTGGCAGATGATTTGTGCGGAAGCTCCTCCGATGAGCAAATGACAGAACGTTACAAAAACCATAAACCATTCGGTATAAATCCCGGATATTTGATTGAATAATATGGACGAATTGAAATATACTCCGGAGAATATCACTCATCTTAAAGAAGATGAGGTTTTCGTATTCGGCAGTAATCTTGCCGGAAACCATGCCGGTGGAGCAGCACGGATAGCCCGTGAAAAATTCGGAGCAATAATGGGTCAAGGCGTTGGATTGCAAGGGCAATCTTACGCTATCCCTACTATGCAAGGTGGTGTGGAAACTATCCGACCTTATGTTGATGAATTTATAAACTTTGCCAATATAAATTATACCAAACGCTTTCTTGTTACAAAAATCGGGTGTGGTATCGCCGGCTTTTCAGTTGACCAGATTGCACCGCTATTTGCCGATGCCATACACCTTATAAATGTAAAATTACCACGTGAATTCTACCAAGTTTTAGGAAGCGAGGAATATTCCAAAAGCTATTTGCACAATTGGCTTAAGCATTACACCACATACGATATGACATTGGATTTGCTTCTAATAGCCAATAGACTGTATAGGTACACGCGAACCGATAAGGACGCTACAATTACAAAACTCAAACAATTGGTCGGTTTTCATGGGCGTGCATACTTCAACCCGTTCATTGAGGAAATGTATAAAGCATACCCCGGTGATAGAACAGCCCCAACCAAAGAGAATCTGCATGAATATATACAGAAAATTGCATCTAAGGTGAAAACCGAGAATCCTCTTGACATGCCATATTTCAGGCACAATATTCATTTGTGTTATGAGGTAGCAAAAGAGATGATGGATGTTGCGGACTTTACACGTCATGATCGGACCAGTGGATGGGCATCACCCGGAGATTTCTTCTACACTTTCTATAGCTTGATGACAGGACGTTGGAACTGCGGCGACAATAGCTATCTCGACGATAATCTAAGACAAGCATTTCCAGTTATCGAGAATGCTCTGCGAGACAATTGGGATTCACTTATTGACGAAAACGGATACCTTAGTTATACGAAAATAAAGATTCTCTTTGCTAAACCCGAGTATTGGAAGGAATGGGATAAGCTTTGCGAACATGAGATGGCTCTTTTCAGAACAATTGAAACGCTTATTCATTATGAATGTTGGGATAAGAATGGCAATTACTACGATTCCGAAGATGGTTTTTATTATCCCCGCACGGACTATTCCCTTCCGGTATTTCACCCCAAATGTGGTCGCTTGCATTTTCCAAACTTTGAATTGAAGAAAATTTTTATTCAGAATCTTAAAAAAGCCACCCCTTTATTCTGATGCAGATATTTGGAAAAGAAATAGTGCTTTCTGAAAGGCTCTGTTGTATGCCAATTCATACTCCAATGAATGGCTATCCCGGCTTATTAAACAGACCGTTCGTAAATCTTTATGTAAAGATTACAGACCAGTGCAATGCGCATTGTTCATTTTGTTGCAACAATACGGAGCATACAATTTCATCTTCATGTTTCAATGTAGATAAACTATTTGACATCATTCAAGAGATTGTCAATAGCGGAATAAAGTTAAACAGGATAAGTCTTACAGGAGGAGAACCCAGTCTATGCCATGACCGCGTTCTCGATTTGCTCCAACGAATATCTACGAGTGATGAATGTGCTTTTACGCAGGTTCAACTGAATACTAACGGCCTGAATCGGGACTCTCTTTTCCTGATACACCATCCCCGATTGGATTCTATTTCGGTGTCTTTGCATCATTATGATAAAGGAAAACTATCGGAGTTGTTTGGACGAAAAATTGAATTTAATCCGATTGTTGAAATAGCTGATATTTCTCACAAACTAAATATAAGCTGCAATCTGATCAAGGGATACATCGATTCCGCGAAAGAGATTGAAAAGATGATACATTATGCGGAGTCGCATGGAGTAAAGACTATCGGATTTGTTAGCCTCATGCTTAAGAATCAATACTGTAAATATAGATTCATTGATTACCGGAAGGTAGATTTGTCTTCGATTCACTCTCTTATATTATCAAGCGAAAGAACTTTGCTGAACATTTGCGGATGTAAAAATTATCTATACACAGGGGAAAAAAATCCGATTGACGTGTATTTCAGGATAAACAACAATCCAAATTACTGCGGTTCATCGCTTCTTTTTGACGGAGAATATCTTCGCCAAGGCTTCAACAACGACAATATCATATATTGACAGAATGCTACATCCTCTCGAAATTGAATTGCGCCATCGCACACATCTGGATTGCTATACAACAGCGTATCCTTGGAAGCCGGAAGACTGGGCTCAATATTCTAGCCAAAGTCCTCTGACGTTCAAAAAGAATGACAGACTATCATTCTATATCCATATTCCTTTTTGTAAGAATCTCTGTAAGTTTTGTGAATATACCCGTTGCCTGATTCCCAATGATGCTATTCAGCGCAATTATTTGCAAATAGTTCACAGAGACATTCGGAAATTTCTTTCTGAACATCCCGATATTACTCTTGAAGGATTTGACATTGGAGGTGGAACTCCAACGGCACTCACTCCGACAAATTTTGCCTACCTGATGCAGATTTACAAAGAGGTCATTCACAGAGTAAATATTGCAGATGATTATGAGCCAAGTATCGAAGCATCGTTGACGACCATTACTCCGGATAAGATCAAGATGATTAACGAAGCAGGCATACATCGGCTCTCAATCGGTATTCAATCATCTCAGTTCCGCCGTTTCCATAGTGCTATTGGCTGGGTTCATCCAGAAACGAAACAACTTGTTGAGACAATGAAGATGATACGTTATCGTGGCCACTTCAAGGTCAATCTTGATTTCATGTATGGCTTTAAGGGCATA
>CAZHHF010000209.1:0-3391 GCA_964531905.1 uncultured Bacteroides sp. | reverse complement strand
GATAAACATTTTCACCTTTTGAAAGTGAATCTTTTACTACTTCCATGAATGCTTCAACAGTTTGGAGAACCATTTCTTTAGGAAGTCCTTTAGACTTTGCTATTTCGTTAACAATATCAGCTTTTGTCATTTTTATATATACTTTAATGTTTATTAAGAATAATCTGATGATTGGCAGAGAGTTGCGGTTATAGAACCGTTTTCCCGTTTTGCGTTTGCAAATATCGCACTTTTTTTTGGATTACGCGTAATGTGTGATTGATTTTTTTTATAAAAAGCTATATAATAGTTATTTTTCTCCTGTTAGAAGCTTTTTGTAGCGTTGTTCGTCGTTTATCAGGTCGAGCGCTTGCCTGAAAGTGGGATTGATGGGGTTAACAATACGGGAATAAGTTGAGGATGTGAACAGGTCTCGTCCGATAAGGCCTTTGAGGACAGTTTTGATCGCGGTCATAGAAGTTTCGAATTGTTCCTTGTCAAAGTTTATCGAGTCGGCCTGAGCCATAGCGATCATGTCCTGAAGCATGATATCGGTTACTTCAAATGATTTAACGTAATCGTCCTCGGTAGGGTATCGGGCTGTGAGTTGACTACGGTTTTTGTCAACGTATTCAATGCAGAACCGGTTGATTATGCCTTTAGCGATGAGGTCACGGTAGTAGCGGCTGTAGGCAGATGTGTCGACAGGCACGAACAGATCGGGCATTATTCCACCTCCGCCGTAGATGCGGCGTTTGTTCTTGAGAGTGGTTGTTTGTTTCGAGTCATCGAAATGGATGCTGTCGGCATTCATAAGTTCTCCGTTATCGATACGATGTTTTATGTCCATCGCATATTCTTCGGAATCACCTTTTATATATGGTTTCTGTATTGTGCGTCCCGAAGGAGTGTAATATCGGGCAATAGTGAGACGGATCATTGAGCCGTCGGGGAACGGGAACGGACGCTGCACGAGTCCTTTGCCGAAGGTGCGTCGTCCAACGATTAGTCCGCGGTCATGGTCCTGGATTGCTCCGGAAAGGATTTCAGATGCCGATGCCGAGTATTGATTAACAAGTACAACGAGTCGTCCCTCGGGCATAAGTCCTTTTTTCTCGGCAAAGTATTCCTGATTGATGCCCATTCTCGGTGCGCGTGTTGAAACTACGAGATCGCCTGGTGTAAGGAATTGTTCGGCCATTTCCACGGCTGCAACCATATAGCCTCCTCCGTTATCCTCAAGGTCGAGAATGAGGTTTTCCATTCCTTGTTTTTTCAGTTTTATAAGTGCTTTACGGAGTTCGTCGGGTGTGGTTTCGGCGAATCGGGTCACACGTATATATCCCGTCTTTGGTTCGGCCATATAAACGGCATCGACACTTTCCATCGGAATATTATCGCGCGTTACACGGAATGATATAGGTTGGGGTTCTCCTTTCCTGAGTACTTTGATGTCGATATCGGATCCTTTCGGTCCGCGGAGGATATTGAGGATCGCTGAATTGGGGCGTTTCACTCCGGAGAGGATGGAGTCGCCGGCCGACAATATTCTGTCGCCCGCTCTGAGTCCAACTTTTTCTGATGGCCCTCCTGCAACGGTTTGAATTATATACAATGTGTCGTTGAGCATGTTGAATTGTATTCCGATACCGCTGAAGTTTCCTTGAAGAGGTGTGGTAAGCTCTTTGGTTTCTGCGGGATCGGAGTATTGCGAGTGTGGATCGAGTGTTTTGAGCATGGCTACAATCGCATCTTCAACAAGCTTGTCTTCACCGACTGAATCAACATAATAGGTGTTGATAATCCGCTCGGCCATAGAGAGCTTTTTGGCAGCATCGGACTGCGGCATGGCAACGACTGATGAGATGGTTGCCAGTATGAGTATAAATATGTATCGTTTCATGTAGGGTTATTGTAATTTCTTTGGTAAAAATTGTGTGGTATCGTAACCGTAGTGTTCCAACTCTCTGACTACCGATGAGCTGACTGAGGCATGTTCGGGGAGTGTATAGAGCAGGACTGTTTCTATTCCCGAAATCCGACGGTTTATATCGGCCATGTTCATTTCATATTCAAAGTCAGCTACGCTTCTGATTCCGCGCAGAATGAATCGGGCGTCGTACTGTTTGCAAAGATCAACCGTTAGTCCGCGGTAGGCTATGACTTCTATTCCGGGGATATGCGATGTATACTCCTTGATATTGTCGATTCTTTGCTGCTCGGTCATAGATGCAATCTTCCGGTCGTTGATGCCTATTGCAATGATGATCCTGTCGAATAGTCGGATACCTCTTTCTATAATTGACATGTGGCCGATGGTGAACGGGTCGAAAGATCCGGGGAAAACGGCCGTACGCTGCTTCATAAATTTATATTAATCGTTGAGTTATTTCAGGAAATTTGCGAATCATCCTCAATAACAAGGTTATCAATTATAAAGTTCTGTCGCTCCGAGGTGTTTTTCCCCATATAGAATTCAAGGAGCTGTGCTACTCCGTCATCTTTCCGTAATGTTACTCTGTCGGCGCGCATGTCGGGTCCGATAAAATCGCGGAATTCTTCGGGAGATATTTCTCCGAGTCCTTTGAATCGGGTGATTTCGGCATTGGATCCGAGTGCTTCGATTGCAGCGATGCGTTCTTCATCGCTGTAGCAATAGTATGTGTCAGCGGGTATTCCATCCTTTTTTGATGAAGCCGTTTTCCGACGCGATGTCTTCTTGTTTCTGACACGGAACAGCGGGGTCTGCAACACGTAGACATGACCGGTTTTTACAAGTTCGGGACAGAATTGGAGGAAGTAGGTGAGGAGCAAGAGCCGGATGTGCATTCCATCGACATCGGCATCGGTTGCAATAATTACATTATTATATCGGAGATCGTCGATAGATTCTTCGATGTTGAGGGCTGCCCTGAGGAGAGCGAATTCATCATTTTTATATACGTCACCGAGTGGCATACCGTAGGTGTTCAGCGGTTTTCCTCTTAATGAGAATACCGCCTGGGTCTCGACATTGCGTATCTTAGTGATTGATCCGGCAGCCGAGTCACCCTCGGTGATGAAGATGGAAGATGATAATTTCTTGTCAAGTTCTCCTTTAGGATCGCTCAAATGAACACGACAGTCGAGGAGCTTGCGGTTGTGTATGGCGAGTTTTTTTGCCTTTTCACGGGCTTGTTTCGTTACTCCGGCCATTGCCTTTCGTTCGCGCTCGTTTTCCTGAATTTTCTTCAGGATAATGTCGGCTATGTCAAGGTTGATGTTGAGATAGTTGTCGAGTTCCTTTTTAATGAAGTCACCAATAAATTTGGCCACCGTACGACCATCAGGCCCTATGTCGCGTGATCCTAATTTGGTTTTAGTCTGTGATTCAAATACAGGTTCCTCAACTTTTATCGCTACGGCAGCAACG
>CAZHHF010000208.1:0-3433 GCA_964531905.1 uncultured Bacteroides sp. | reverse complement strand
TTCCTTCAGCATCGGTTTTCTTAACTCCGATAGGGTAGTATTCCGAGTAGTTGTAGATCGAGAAATTGACGGTGGCGTCTTTCACCGGATTTCCGTTAACGTCAACGATTTTGGCAACGATCTGCTGAACAGGTGCATAGTTGGATGTTACGTTGATGGCGTTGTAGCAAGGGGTTTCTTCGAGAACTTCCTCGGGTCCGTCGTATCGGCCGAATGCTTTTGTGTTCATCATCATCGCACGCGATGCGGGTGCGTTGAACCATCCGAGGTTGAGTACGGCTTCGGGTTCGCATGCTCCCAGGAAGTGCCATTTGCCGTCGGCCCATGCTTCAACCCATGCGTGGTTGTTGTCGGTGTGGGCCCATCGCGGAGTGTAGACCTGTCGTGCAGGAATACCTACGGAGCGAAGTGCGGCTACAGTGAATGTGGATTCCTCTCCGCATCGGCCTATTGCCGAGCGTACTGTCGAGAGGGGGCTTGATGTGCGTCCGTCGGAGGGTTGATATGTCACTTTTTCATGGCACCAGCGGTTCACTTCAAGAACTGCATCGGTCATAGAGAGGTTTTTAACGCGGTCGCGCAGTTCTTCGTAGAACACGATGCGGCTGGTGTCCATATTCTCGTTGTTGACTCTGACCGGAAGAACAAAGTGGCGGAACTCGCGGTCGGGAACCAGGTTTCCCCACGGCATTTCGTTCATAGCTTTGAGCGACACGTCAACGTTGCGGCGGTAAAAATCGCCTGAATAGTCGGTGATGTCGGGTAGCGGCATGTAGGCGTAGAGGAATTCGAGTGCTTCGCGCTGTTCACCAGTCAGATTCTGATCGAAGACGGTGAAGTAACGGTTATCGTTGATCGCTTCTTTTTTCTTGATGAAGTCGGTGTGGGTATCGGGTGCGGCAATCGTGCGAGCTTCGGCCGACAGGATTGCTGCAAGCGATAAAGTTAGAATTAAAGTTCTCATGTTTAGATAGTTGAGTTTATTTCGGTTGCCTGATCTGTTTAACGATTTCAGCCACAATGTCGGCTGATGTCGACATGCGGTCGTCGCTGTCGTTGCTGCCCATCGCCACGTTGCTGCCATGATAAGTCATTCCTGACTCAATGGCGGCGCGGGCCGATGCGTGAATTTCATTCGCTCCGCTTATTTCGAGTATCTCGGCGGCGTTGGCCGGGTTGACTCCGCCGGCAGCTATAACTGAGAGACGGTCGCCTGCCTGCTCAACAATGCTCCGGAGTTTTTCGGCTCCGAGTCGGGCTGATGCTTCGGTACCTGAAGTGAGGAGACGGTTGCAGCCGAGACTGATGATTTTTTCAAGTGCATCGACCGGGTCGGCCACGCGGTCGAAGGCGCGGTGGAATGTTACCGACAGGTCGCCGGCTGCTTCAACCATTGCACGGCATTGTTCCATGTTCACTGATCCGTCGGGGTTTAGCGCTCCGATAACAACACCGTCGGCGAGGTGGTTGGATGCAATGTGCCTGATGTCGGCGAGCATGGAGCGGAATTCGGCCTGCGAGTACAGGAAGTCACCTCCGCGCGGGCGTATCAAAACATGGAGTTTCACTCCTGCAGGACGCAGAATAGCGGCTGCTTCGCTGATGAAGCCTATTGAAGGGGTGATGCCGCCTTCTTCAAGAGCTGAGCATAGTTCGACCCGGTCGGCTCCTCCGCGGGCAGCAGCTTCAACGCTGGCGAGATCGCCTGCACATACTTCAAATAGTCTCATTTCTAGGCGGTTTCGAGTTCAATAATGTAGTCGATTGTGTCTTCACCGGGAAGTGATTCGAGGTGAAGTGTAACTCCTCCTTCTTTTTTCTTGGTGAATTTTACCGGAGTCTTGTCGGCAAACGTGAATGCTTTCTTTACCTTGCAGTCGATGGGGAGTTCGATGTCGGTCGATTCGGGAGTGAGGACGTGGATGAAGAGTCGGTTATCTTTTCGCGTTGATGTACCCCACTCTTGCGCGGGAAAGTCTCCAGCTTTTGTTCCGTAGATTGTCTCGCCATTGACAGCAAGCCACTTACCCATTTCTTTCAGGCGCTCTACGGCAGCGGCGGGAAGTTCACCGTTGGGTTGCGGTCCAACGTTGAGGAGGAGATTGGCTCCCATTCCGGCAGTCTTTACGAGGTAGTGAATAAGTGTTTTTGTTGATTTATAGTTCTGGTCAGCGACTTTGTAGCCCCACATTCCGTTCATTGTGTTGCATGTTTCAAGTGGCAGGCGGCTGATTTGCTGACCTGAAAGTCCGGCACTGTTTTCTCCCGGAAGGTCGCGTTCGAAGATCTGGATGTCTTCTCCGGGGAATGGATCGATGTGATGATTGTTGGCTACCATGCATGATGGCTGAAGTCGGTGGATCATCGCATATTGTTCGTCAAGTTCCCAGTTGAATGGAACGGTGTCCTGATCATGATCCCACACTCCGTCGAACCAGATGGCTCGAACGGGACCGTAGTTTGTCAGAAGTTCGGTGAGCTGGTTGTTCATGAACTGGTAGTAGTGTTTCCAGTCGCGTTTTTCGGGATCGCGTCCGGTTTTAAGTCCGGTTCGTCCCGACGGATAGTCCTCGCGTCCCCAGTCGATGTGGGAGTAGTAGAGGTGTAGATTAAGATCCTGTTTCTGACATTCGTCGGCGAGTTCTTTGATCACGTCGCGTTTGAATGGGGTTGCGTCAACAATGTTATAAGGAGATTCTTTGGTAGCCCACATGGAGAATCCGTCGTGGTGGCGCGAAGTGAATGTGACGTATTTGGCTCCTGATTCCTTGATTGTTTTCACCCATTCGGCGGCGTCGAAGTCGGCGGGATAGAATGCTTTGGCCGATTTGGAGTATTCTTCGTGGGTTAATCCGCGGTTGAGGTACCATTCGCCTTGAGCGAACAGGCTGTATAGTCCCCAGTGGAAAAATATTCCGAAACGGTCGTTAGAAAATTCTTCTTGTGATTTTTGTACTTCCGGCGACGGCGTGTAGGTCTGTGCCGATGCCGATAACATGCCTGCAACAAGCAGTGATATGACAGTCAGTTTTTTCACGATTTATGAGATTGGTTTAATTATTATAATCGTTATAGTGTTATTCGGGATTCAAATATAGCGTTTTTTTTTGTATCTCAGGGTTTAAAACACCTTAAAAAACAACAAAAGCGACTTCTTTTTAGAAATCGCTTTTGTTAGTGGGTTGCGAGTGGGTAAGAATCTTACGCCTCAGCGATTGGCTGAACGTTGATGAACTGACGGCCGTTGCGACCTTCAGTAAATACAACAGTTCCGTCGATGAGTGCGTAGATAGTGTGGTCTTTACCCATACCTACGTTCAATCCGGGATGGTGAACAGTTCCGCGCTGACGTTTGATAATGTTGCCTGCTTTAGCGAACTGACCACCGAAAATCTTAACTCCGAGTCGTTTGCTTTCCGACTCGCGGCCGTTC
>CAZHHF010000207.1:0-3474 GCA_964531905.1 uncultured Bacteroides sp. | reverse complement strand
GATGCGTGACGAGAATCAACTCCACGCCGCTATCGTAGAAATCATTGTCGAAGACCGCGCCGAAGTGAAATACTCTACCGTACAGAACTGGTATGCCGGCGACAAGGACGGAAAAGGAGGCATCTATAACTTCGTGACCAAACGCGGACTTTGCCGTGGCGACTACTCTAAACTGTCGTGGACCCAGGTCGAAACCGGATCGGCTATCACGTGGAAATATCCAGGCTGCATCCTCGCCGGAGAAGGCTCTGTAGGTGAGTTCTACTCAGTGGCCGTAACCAAGAACCGTCAGCAGGCCGACACAGGAACCAAGATGATACACATCGGACGCAACTCCCGGTCAACGATTGTATCGAAAGGTATATCGGCAGGATATAGCGAAAATTCCTACCGTGGACTCGTATCAGTAGCCCCCGATGCCGACGGATGCCGAAACTATACACAGTGTGACTCACTTCTCCTGAGCAATCATTGCGGAGCGCACACATTCCCTTACATCGACGTGAAGAATCCTACTGCAATCGTCGAACACGAAGCTACCACATCGAAAATATCCGAGGATCAACTGTTCTACTGCAACCAGCGAGGAATACCTACCGAAGAAGCTGTTGGACTTATCGTAAACGGCTACGCTAAGGAAGTGATGAACAAACTTCCGATGGAATTTGCGGTAGAAGCGCAACGACTGCTGCAGCTGACTCTCGAAGGGTCGGTAGGATAATCAATTTCTTTCACCTGTTAACAACACACCATACTACAATGGACAATATACTTCTCAAAGTTGAAAATCTCCACGCCCGCATCGACCAGAAAGAGATTCTGAAGGGCATCAATCTAACAATCCGTCCCGGCGAGGTCCATGCCATCATGGGTCCTAACGGCTCAGGAAAAAGCACACTCTCGTCGGTTCTTGCCGGAAATCCGGCATTCACTGTAACCGAGGGTACAGTAAATTTCCACGGAATCGACCTGCTCGCACTGTCGCCCGAAGACCGAAGCCACGAAGGGCTGTTCCTGTCATTCCAGTATCCTGTGGAAATTCCGGGAGTATCAATGGTCAACTTCATGAGAGCCGCGCTAAATGCAAAACGGAAATATTTCGGCGAAGAACCAATGTCGGCAAGCGACTTCCTTAAATTAATGAGACAGAAGCGTGCGATTGTAGAACTCGACAATAAACTCGCATCACGATCGGTCAACGAGGGATTCTCGGGGGGTGAGAAAAAACGCAACGAGATTTTCCAGATGGCCGTACTCGAACCGAAACTTTCAATTCTCGACGAAACCGACAGCGGACTCGACATAGACGCCCTGCGCGTGGTTGCCGGAGGTGTCAACAAACTGAAATCTGACGAAAACGCGACTATAGTCATCACCCACTATCAGCGTCTGCTCGACTATATCAAGCCCGATTACGTGCATGTTCTCTACAAAGGACGCATCGTAAGGACCGGAGGACCCGAACTTGCGCTTGAACTTGAAGAGAAAGGATATGACTGGATCAAACAAGAGATCGACAACCAATAATCTGTCGCTGATATGAGTTCCATCGACCAATATATCAATCTCTACCGGGATAATGCAGCGGTAATCAACAGCAAATCGGCACCGTTGCTCAACTCGCTGCGTCAACAGGCTCTCGCATCGCTTGAGGGGAAACGTCTACCTGACACACATGATGAAGGCTTTGAGAAAACATCGGTAGAAAAGATGTTCGCTCCCGATTTCGGCGTGAATATCAACCGCATAAATATCCCAACCGAAATCGCGCGATCATTCCGATGCGATGTCCCCAACGTAAGTACTCTGCTCGGTGTCGTTGTAAACGATAGTTTCGTTCCGTCGTCGACACTCATCAAAAATATTCCCGAAGGAGTAACAGTGATGTCGCTTGCCGAGGCAGCCAACAAAATGCCCGAAGCGATAGAACAGTTTTACGGCCGGATAGCGCCGCTTGCCAATCCGGCGGTAGCGCTTAACACCCTGCTTATACAGGATGGCGTACTGATAAAGATAAACAAGGGAGTAAAACTCGATCATCCTATACAGATCGTAAACATCTTCAACTCAACAGCCCCGTTGATGGGAGTGCGCCGCGTACTGATCATCGCTGAAAAAAATAGTAGCGCTGCCGTGTTGTTCTGCGACCACACCCAGGCCGACGATACCGATTTTCTCTCATCGGAGATCATAGAAGCCAATATCGGCGAGAACGCCCGACTCGACATCTGCGCCATTGAGGAATCATCGGCACGCACTTCACGCTACTCACAGATGTACACCCGTCAGGAAACAGGATCCACACTCCGCATAAACAGCACCACGCTGCTTAACGGAACAACTCGAAACGAGTTCTCGATCGACATCAACGGTGAAAATGCGACAACACTTCTGTCAGGAATGGTGACAGCCGACCGTGAGATGCACGTTGACAACTACTCCAATGTGAACCATCTCGCGCCACATTGTTACAGCAACCAACTGTTCAAATATCTTCTCGACGACAAAGCCACCGGCGCATTCGAAGGTGGAATCTACGTGTCACCCGACGCGCCCTTCACCGAAGGATATCAGAGCAACCGCAACATCGTTGCTTCGGCCGATGCACGCATGCACACCAAACCTCAGCTCCTGATATACAACGATGACGTCAAATGCAGCCACGGAGCAACAATCGGACAACTCGACCGCGATGCGTTGTTCTACATGCAGACACGCGGAATACCCGAAACCACAGCGCGCCGTCTGCTCATGCAGGCCTTCATGACCGATGCCCTTGATACCATCGCCGTAGAAGGAATTCGTTCCCGTCTGGCCATGCTCGTTGAAAAACGTCTCTCAGGCGAAACCACACTGTGTGGCGAATGTGTGCGCGACTGCCACAATAATCAAGAAGCCGAAAATTAAATTTATGAAACACGAAGAACTCGACATACAGGCAATCCGACAGCAATTTCCTATTTTGGAACGCAAAGTCTACGGGCGCGAGCTGATCTACCTTGACAACAGTGCTACGTCGCAAACCCCGCGCAACGTAGTCGACAGCATCGTGAACATGTACAACAACACGAAAGCCAATGTCCACCGCGGTGTATTCTCCCTGTCACAGGAAGCGACCGATCTGCTCGAGAAATCACGTCACTGCATCAAAGAGTATATCAATGCCCATAGTGTCGAGGAAATCGTATTCACCCGCGGAACAACCGAAGCCATAAATCTTGTGGCGTCCTCCTACGGCGGCACTTTCTTCCACGACGGCGACGAGATTATCCTTACCGTTATGGAGCATCATGCCAACATCGTTCCGTGGCAGCTCCTGCAACAGCGAATCAACCTGAAATTACGCGTTGTTCCAATCAATCAGCGCGGAGAACTCGACCTCGACGTATACCGGTCGTTATTTAACGAAAAGACCCGTTTCGCATCGTTCACGCATGTGTCAAACGTTCTCGGAACAGTCAATCCGGTAAAAGA
>CAZHHF010000206.1:0-3499 GCA_964531905.1 uncultured Bacteroides sp. | reverse complement strand
ACCCATACGCGAAGCCAAGATGCGGTCATGCGCTGTCGGTGAACCACCACGCTGAAGATGCCCCAGGATCGAAACCCTCACATCATAACCGGGATACTCGTTTTTCACACGCTCGGCCAAACCCATCGCGCCACCTGTTACCGGACTCTCGGCCACCAGGACTATAGAAGAGTTTTTGCTCTTGCGGAAACCGTTCTGAATCAGTTCGGCCAACTGGTCGACCTCAGTCGATATTTCTGGGATAATCGCAGCCTCTGCACCCGACGCGATTGCACCGTTGAGTGCCAGGAAACCGGCATCGCGGCCCATTACCTCAATGAAGAACAGACGCTCATGACTCGTTGCCGTATCGCGGATCTTGTCCACACACTCCATGATCGTATTCAACGCCGTATCATAGCCGATAGTCGTGTCAGTACCATAAAGATCATTATCTATCGTTCCGGGCAGACCGATTATTGGAAAATTGAACTCATTGGCAAAAATTCTCGCACCGGTCAGCGAACCGTCACCACCGATAACCACAAGAGCATCGATCTCATGACGCTTCAGGATATCATAAGCGAGCTGACGACCCTCCGGAGTCTGAAACTCCTTGCAACGGGCTGTTTTAAGAATCGTACCACCCATCTGAATGATGTTCGATACATTCTGTGTGCGAAATTCCACGATTTCGTCCGAAATCAAACCGCGGTAACCACGATAAATTCCGTAAACTTTCATTCCGCTGTAGATCGCCGAGCGAGTCACGGCACGGATGGCCGCATTCATTCCGGGAGCGTCCCCACCCGAAGTCAGGATTCCGATGCTTTTAATTTCTGCCATAATGGTTATGTTGTTGAATATGATTTATATTTAGATTATACTACTTTGTTCATTCACTCGTTTTCAAGCGAGTAATTAAGGAAATCGTTAAACGGTTTCAAAAGCCTGAAAAGCTCCGATGCCTGCTCTACCCAGTCGGGCTGAAGAAAGAACTCACGGCTGCAATGATGATACTTTCCATAATCTTTCAGCCTAAGCAGATCGGCGTCCGGATGATTGCGGTCCCACCCTTTGGGAACTGTCTTCAGCGAATCACCTACCCAACCGGGATAATTGACTGCGAACTCACGGTTATCCAATATCTCACGGAACTCCTCGATATTCGCTACTACCTCCGAACGCACGCGACGCAGGCAATCCGACGGCGGACACCACATACCTCCGTACAAACCAGTCGACTCATCATCGATTCCAAGCTGAAAATAATAGCCCGCATGATAGCTCTTACGGCTATAACGGCTGAAGACAGCCGAAACATACGTCTTGTAAGGAGTCTTGTCGGGACTGAAACGCGTATCACGGTAAATACGGTAAATACAGTTTTCAAACGGCTGACGGGCCAGTTCCGGCTCCCACCCTATCATCAGGCCGCGCAGTTTCTCCATATCGGCCAGCCACTGCGCGCGCAGCGAATCGAAACGGTCCTTGTTCTCCTTGAACCACGGCCTGTTGTTATTTTCACTGAGCTGAGTCAGAAAATCAAGTAATTCCGGGATATATGACATAATCTTTTTTTCAGTTATTATTTATAAATCAGTCCATTCGGCATCCTCTACCTGGCTTTCGGGAGTAAACCTTACCGGCTCATCAGGCCCCTGGTCGGGATCGGGAGGTAGCTCGGTGAAAGCCACATACTCACCCACGCTGCTGTCAATTTTTTTACGGCGCATTTGACCATGATGCTCGGCACTGCTCCCCGCAGAATTACCCGACCTACGGCTCTTGGCACCTCCGGCCGACTGCTGCGCGCCGAACATCTTCTCAACCTGCCGGCGCATGAAATATCTTAACGCGGCCATCATCAGGCGTGGCCCGAAATAATATAGCAGAAATAAAATTAACAGTAAAACTATGAACCACATGGTGCTGTCGGTTTTAACCTGAAGTGTTGATCATGAATGAAACATAGGCTGTCGGGGAGAAATCCCGGCGGCAACTGATTCACTTTTTCTTCACAACGGCCGAAATCAGGATATAAAGAAGGATAGTCCACATCAGTCCCGAGATGCCGTATATTATAACAAACGTAACAGCCGAAAGGATGATGATATACCTACTGAAATTCTCACGAAGACCAAAATTCTTGAACTTCAGCGAGAACATCCTCATCGAAGAAGTCATCAGCAACGAAATCACAGCGATAACCGCTATGAGCCATCCGGCCGAAGGAACATGCTGCGTACCGAATATCCACGCCACGAAACCTATCCAGAATATTGCATTGGCCGGAATCGGCAGACCTGAGAAAACAGTCGACTGAGAATCATCTATATTGAACTTCGCCAGACGCAACGCACCCATCAGAGGGATAAACAGAGCGAAATAGCTCACCCATGATCCGCCGGTCGCGAAAAGAAGCGTATTGAGCAACATCATTGCCGGAGCAACACCGAAACTAACCAGATCCGACAACGAGTCAAGCTCCTTGCCCAAAGCCGAATAAGCCTTTAGCAGACGGGCTGCCGCGCCGTCGCAGAAATCAAACAGAGCTGCCGCACCGATAGCGATGAACACTATCTGAAAACCATGAAGACTGCCGAAAACATCGGTGATATGAAAAGAAAAATAAATCGCAACCAACCCCGACAACAGATTGAGAAGGGTGATTGTGTTAGGAATGTTCCTGATGATTCGTCGTAACATTTACTATTTGTTTGCGGGTTTGAGGCGTGCCACCTCGGTTATGCCGCCGACGGTCTTATCGCCGATTTTTACAAGAATCTCGGTATCGAGCGGAAGATAAAGATCGATTCTCGATCCGAATTTAATAAAGCCCATGTGATCTTCGATAGAAGCCTCGTCGCCTGGCTGGGCATACGTGACGATTCGGCGGGCGATTGCGCCGGCGATCTGACGCATCAGAACCTCCTGATTGCCGGGAGTGCGGATTACTACGGTCGACCGCTCGTTTTCAGTACTTGACTTTGGAAGCCATGCCGACATATAGCGACCCGAATGATGACTCGTATAAATCACCTCACCGTTTACAGGAAACCAATTGGCATGCACATCGAAAATTGTCATGAAAACCGACAACTGGATAACACGGCGGTGAAGATACTCATCCTCGAAAACCTCCTCGAGAGCTACTACCCTACCATCAGCCGAAGCTACAACCGCATTTGTCTGATCACCTGTGAAATTTCGCCGGGGCGAACGGAAAAAATTGACCACCAGCATGAAGAATATAACCGACAGAACCGAAACCGTTACCGGCACAGCGACTACATTTTTAAAAAACAGCCATAGAACACCGTTAATTATCAGCAAGATAATTAACAGCACCACCATTATAGCCGTTCCCTCATGATGTATTCTGACTCTCATCTGATACGTAGCCGTTTGTAATCTGTTAGGTTAAAATATTGGCAAAGATATTACATTTTTTTATAAAAAGCAAAGTTAACCCACAAAATGACCAAAATGATCGAATTACAGAAATTGTAGGGCTGCT
>CAZHHF010000205.1:0-3611 GCA_964531905.1 uncultured Bacteroides sp. | reverse complement strand
AGGGTGGGGAGCCAGTTCTTGGTAGCCCATCCGGGGATAGAGCTCGAAGCGAAGAAGAAGAGGATTACCCAGAATGCCATAGTGGAGAAAACAACGGCAAATGACTGGATTATTGATTCTTTGTTTTTTGGAGCGAGATTAACATTCTGAGCCTGGACCTGCTTGTTGCCGTGTCCCTCTTTTTCATGAAGGAGGAACATCAGAACTATGGCGTATGCTACGCCAATGATACCGAACCAGTGGAATGTAGCTTGCCATGACCATGTAGTGGCCACGAGTGATCCGAATCCACCGAGAGCTTGGCCGCAGTAAAGACCGGTCATGTGGAGTCCGATTGCAAGTGAACGTCCTTTGCCGTTGAAATAGTCGGCGATGAGCGATAACGCCGATGGAATATAGAGGGCTTCGCTGATACCCATCAGGCCTCGGAGCCACATCAGCTGATTTAATTCGCTGCAGTATCCCATAGCGAAAGTGACGGCACTCCAAACGCCGAGTGATCCAACAATAAGCGTTTTACGGCTGACACGGTCGGCAACAGCACCCGAGAATGGACTTGCGATTCCATAAACCCAAAGGAATATTGCCATGAGTGCGCCGAATGCTTCGGCATTCTGAAGAGCAGGGATGTCAAGCGCGATGTTCTGTTGCATGGTCGACAACATCTGGCGGTCCATGTAGTTGAGCAATGCAACTACCCACAGGAGGGCAACCACCAACCACGGATAGAAATTCTTTTCTTGAAGTTTCATGATATTAATATTATGAATTGGTTTTTATTTACGCAAAGATATTTGTTTTTTATTGGAAATGTATTGAGTTTGTAATGTTTTTTTGATTTATGCCCTCAATTTTTTTGTGTTGACTATGTTAAGCTCGGATTTTGATTGAATTAACAGTAAATGAAAAATAAGTGAATTGTATTTAATTTCGTAACTTTGCAGTGTTTTAGACGTGGTTGTCGGGAGTTCCCGAAGCCCTCTGACAGGTTGATTAAAAATATGAGCTGGATTATTCTTGTTTTCGCAGGATTGATGGAAGTGGCGTTTACGTTTTGTCTGGGAAAAACGAAAACGGCCGTGGGGCATGAGCTTGCTCTTTGGTGGGTAGGTTTTCTGGTCGCCTTAGGACTGAGTATGTTCTTAATGGCCAAAGCCGCCGAGAGGCTTCCGATCGGGACTGTTTATCCGGTGTGGACCGGTATTGGTGCCGTTGGCGCAGTTATAGTTGGGATCCTCTTTTTCAATGAGCCAGCCACATTCTGGAGAATATTTTTCATTACAACACTGATTTTGTCGATAATCGGATTAAAAGTGCTGGCTTGAATATAGATAGTGTTCTAAATACGGAATACTGGTCAATGCTATAATAGAGTGAAGGGAAATAGATAATATCATAGAGACGTATATTCTGTAGAATTAATAATAACTTAATATTTTACAGAATATGTCATACTCGTCAGTAACATTAACATTTGCAGAAGTAGCGTTGCAATGGAAGGAAACCAAACGCAGTGTTGTCAAGCACTCCACATTCTGCGCTTATCTACTCATTCTGAAAACGCATCTGATTCCTTACTTTGGAAAGCATTACTCGATAAGTGAATCACAGGTTCAACAGTTTGTTTTCGAAAAGCTGGATTCAGGTTTGAGCCGTAAGACAGTTCATGATATTTTAGTGATTCTTTCGTCGGTGTGCAAATATGGGGCAAAACGTTTTATTTTCGATAAGCCGGTTTGGGATATAGTGTATCCGCCGGAGACCAAACTGCGTAGTTTGCCTGTATTATCGCTTTCCGATCACAGGAAATTGCTTGATCACATTACCGCAAATCCCACAATACAGAATATAGGTGTATTATTGGCATTGTGCTGTGGCCTACGGATTGGAGAAGTATGCGCGCTCCGGTGGGAGAATGTAGATTTGAATAATAGGGTACTTACCATATCAGGAACTGCAGGACGCATATATAATTGCGAAGCGATGGAGACCGAACGTTATACTTCATCTCCTAAAACTAAAACTTCTAATAGAGAAATTCCGCTATCTCCTTTAGTATTAGATTCACTTAGAAAAATTAAAAAACAGCAGTCAGGTGGTGAATATGTGGTCGGGAATGGCTCAAAGCCGAAGGAACCACGAATATATAGGGAAATGTTCAGTAGAATGTTAAAGCGACTGGATATTCCTCGCATTGTGTTTCATGGTTTGCGCCACACATTTGCAACGAGGTGTATAGAAAGCCAGTGTGACTATAAAACGGTTAGTGTCATTTTAGGTCATTCCAGTATCGCAACGACTCTTAATTTATATGTTCATCCCAATCTTGACCAGAAAAAGCGATGTATTGATAAAATGAATAAGTTTATCGGATATAAGCCATAAAGCTAATAGCCTATATCAAGATAAAACTGCGCTGTTTCATAATAGCCCATCTGTGGCGTCGCTATCGGAATTCGACTTCAGCCACATACTGCTTGTATGCTCCTTTTTAATCCTCAGTGCCTTGCGTCGGACCTATCCCGACAAACAGAAAATGGGCTGAATCAAAAATATTTAATTTTGACACAGCCCATTTTGTATGTGAAGAATGTTACTGTTGTTCAGTGCCGGCGAATTCCATAAGGTAGGCTTTGATGAATTCGTCGATGTCGCCGTCCATGACTCCGCCTACGTCGGATGTCTGATGGTTTGTTCGATGGTCTTTCACGCGACGGTCGTCGAAGACGTAGGAGCGGATCTGTGATCCCCATTCGATTTTCATTTTGCCGGCTTCGATCTTGGCCTGTTCCTCCATGCGGTGGTTGAGTTCCTTCTCATAGAGGATAGAGCGTAACTGACGAAGGGCGTTCTCCTTGTTCTTTGGCTGGTCGCGGGTCTCGGTGTTCTCGATAAGGATCTCTTCTTTCTCACCGGTGTAGGGGTCGGTGAACTGATAGCGGAGACGGACTCCCGATTCAACTTTGTTGACGTTCTGACCGCCGGCACCGCCGCTTCGGAAGGTGTCCCACGACAGTAGCGCGGGTTCAACTTTCACTTCGATAGTGTCATCGACAAGCGGGGTTACGAACACCGACGCGAATGAGGTCATTCGTTTTCCTTGAGCGTTGTAGGGCGACACTCGAACCAGACGGTGGACGCCATTCTCGCTTTTGAGGTAGCCGTAGGCGTAGTCGCCTTCGATGTTTATGGTGCATGACTTTATTCCTGCCTCATCGCCTTCGAGAAGGTTGGCGATAGACGTTTTGTAGCCATGTTTTTCAGCGTAACGGAGATACATTCTCATGAGCATCGATGCCCAGTCCTGACTCTCGGTTCCGCCTGCTCCTGAATTGATTTTCAGTACAACTCCAAGTTTGTCTTCCTCGCGACGAAGCATGTTGCGCAGTTCGAGTGCTTCTATTTTTTCGGCGGCAGCTTTATAGAGATCATCGAGTTCGGCTTCTTCGATAAGTCCTTCCTTGAGGAAGTCCCATCCGACCTGCAGTTCGTTCACGGCTGCTTCAACCTCGTTGTAGCCTTCGATCCAGGCTTGAATATCTTTGATTTTTTTCATCTGCGCCTGTGCTTCCTTCTGATGTTCCCAGAAGTCGGGTACGTGGGTGCGCAGT
>CAZHHF010000204.1:2265-3640 GCA_964531905.1 uncultured Bacteroides sp. | reverse complement strand
TTCGCTTCACACTTTTGAAATGTCGCAACAATGAGTCACGGGTGGCGGGTCCTACACCTTTTATGGAATCGAGTTCACTTACGGTCTGACTCTTTGAACGTCGGTTACGGTGATGAGTGATTCCGAAGCGGTGCGCCTCGTCACGCAGATGCTGCACCACTCTCAATGACTCGGAATTCTTATTGATATAGAGCGGTGCTGAGTCACCCGGGAAATAAATCTCTTCGAGTCGCTTTGCAATTCCGACAACTGCAATAACCCCACGCAATCCCATCTCGTCGAGAGCCTCCACAGCCGCACTGAGCTGACCTTTACCTCCGTCGACAACGATCAGCTGAGGCAAGCTCTCTCCCTCTTCCATCATTCTGGTATAGCGACGCGTCAGAACCTCCTTCATCGAGGCAAAATCATCGGGTCCGACAACGGTTTTAATATTGAAATGACGGTAATCTTTCTTTGACGGTTTTCCATCGCGGAACACCACACACGATGCTACCGGGTTCGTCCCCTGAATATTTGAATTATCGAAACACTCGATATGCCGGGGCAATTCCGAAAGCCTGAAATCGGCTTTCATCTTCTCCATAAGCCTGTCGACGCGCTGTTCAGGATCATGCTTTTCCATCCGTTTAAGCACATCTATTTTATTCTGACGTGCATTCCTCTGCGAGACATCGAGCAGATGGGCTTTATCACCTCGCTGAGGAACTGTAAATGTAACACCTTCAAGTTCAATTTCCGGAGCCTCGGCAACTATTACCTCACCGAATTTAACATCAAGCGACGATGCCACTTCCTGCATTGCAAGCGTGAGCAGATCGGTTCGCGATTCATCGAGCCTCCGTTTGTAATGAAGTGTTATACTTTTTACAACAGCTCCGTTTCTTACATGCATATAGTTTATATACACGTCTGAATCATCATCGTCAATTCCGAATACATCAGCAGTTTCTAATGTTGGACTCACTATCACACTCTTAGCCTGATAGCGTTCCACCAGCTGATATTTCTCTTTTAATTCCTGCGCTTCCTCAAATCTGAGTTCCGAAGCGAACCGCGCCATTTCGTCACGCAGATAATCCATCAGCTCACGCGTCTCGCCTCGTAAAATCTGCTTCACGCGTTCGATATATCCTCGGTATTCATCCTCGGAAATCATCCCTTTACAGCAACCACGACATTTTTTAAGATGGTATTCAAGACACAACCTACCTTTCCCACGGGCAATATAGTCGGGGGTGATCAAATGGCGGCATGTACGCAGCGGATATAGTTCCCTGATAAGATCCAGAACAGTACGGGCAGCTCCCGTATCGGAATATGGTCCAAAATATTTTGAACCATCCTTTATCTTCTGTCGGGTCATGAAAACCCG
>CAZHHF010000204.1:0-2255 GCA_964531905.1 uncultured Bacteroides sp. | reverse complement strand
CGTGGATAATGCTCATTTGTAACCACTATCCACGGGTAACTTTTATCATCCTTCAACAGAACATTATAACGCGGCTGATACTCCTTGATCATCGAACTCTCGAGATTGAGGGCATCCTGCTCCGTAGGCACGACGATATATTTCATATCGGCTATCGCCCTCACGAGCAAATTGGTGCGAAGAGAGTCATGAACACGATTAAAATATGACGATACGCGCCTTTTTAGATTTTTGGCCTTACCCACATAGATAACCGTACCCGAGGAATCGAAGTACATATACACACCTGGGGTCTCGGGCAAGATAGAGATTTTCTCTCTTAATTCGGGCGATTTATCTTTGTCGTGTCGTGCCATTCTAAGTCATTTTGACCGCACACGCAGTCCTATGCTGTTCAAATAAGGGTTGACTACCTCATTTTTCATCCGAAAAGTAGTGACGCACGGCTCGTGCGTCCGCTTATCATAACTTGATAATCAATATCTTGTATTTGGACGCACGGCTCGTGCGTCCCTACATTTTAGTTATTTGAACCGCATTGCACACGCAGTCTGTTTATCAGTATTGGATGAGTGAAGTCACTTCCACATCATCGGGAAGAATAGAACGTCCACCAAGCGCTGTAAGTTCAATTATAAAGTTCACATAAATCTTTTTGGGATTCATGCTCTTTACAAGATTTATCGCTGCCAACATAGTGCCACCCGTTGCAAGTACATCATCGTGGAGAATCACGATATCATCGGGAGTGATCGCATCGCGATGAATCTCTATCGTATCTACACCATACTCTTTCTGGTATGAAGCTGTGATTGTATCTGCTGGCAACTTACCTGGTTTACGAACAGGAACAAATCCTGCACCGAGTTCAAAAGCAAGAATTGAACCACCTATAAATCCTCTTGATTCAATCCCGACAACTTTAGTCACTCCTTTATCACGATAGAGATGAGATAGATCCCATCCGATAATATGCAACGCACGGGGATCCTTGAACACTGTAGTAAGATCTTTGAAAATAATCCCTTTCTGGGGAAAATCCACTACATCGCGGATTTTTGATTTGATGTATTCCATTGTAAGTCTTTTATGGATTTTGTTTTTAATTTATTGATAATCTTTTCTTTGCGATTGTTCCACGTGAAACAACCAACATTTATCATCGTCCAAGCATCAACAATAAAATATTGATATCGCTCGGCGAGATACCGGGTATACGGGAAGCCTGGGCAACTGTCTCCGGCTGGAGCTTCTCGAGCTTCTGACGTGCCTCGGTCGAAAGAGCCTTAATCGAAGAATAGTCAAATTTATTCGCTATCCTGATATTCTCAAGACGGTGAAGTTTATCAGCCGTCTGCTTCTCACGATCAATATAACCTTGATACTTCATCAGGATCTCGGCCGCTTCAACGATCTCATCTCGCCTATCTGCAGGCAACTGGTCAATGAATTTTTGCAGCGGCTCTATGAGCTTTGCGAGAATCTCAAGAGTGAATTCAGGACGTAGAACAAGATATAATAATTTAGTTCCTTGATTAAGCGGTTGGAATCCTGCATCTATAAAATTGGGATTAACGATAGCGGACTTTACTGAAAAAGATTGACAAAATTCGATAAGCTCATCACGCAGCCGTTGTTTCTCCAATACAAGATCTCGACGACGTTCATCAGCCAAACCAGCTTCATAAGATCGTAGTGTCAGACGCATATCAGCATCATCCTGTCGGAGCAGAATCCGGTATTCAGCACGCGATGTAAACATTCTATATGGCTCATCTACCCCCTTCGTTACAAGATCATCTATCAGAACGCCGATATATGCCTCATCTCGGGCAAGGGTGAACGGTTCCTTGCCTTTCACTTTAAGATGTGCATTCAGTCCAGCGATTAAACCTTGTCCTGCCGCTTCCTCGTATCCTGTCGTACCATTTACCTGACCGGCAAAATACAATCCTTCCACAAGTTTGGTTTCAAGCGTGTGACGCAACTGCGTGGGATCGAAGAAATCATACTCTATAGCATATCCCGGACGATATATCTGAACATCACGGAATGCAGGGATCGTTCGCAAAGCCCTCAGTTGAATATCAAGCGGAAGCGACGACGAAAAACCGTTTAAATAATATTCTGTCGTAGACTCACCTTCCGGCTCAAGGAAAAGCTGATGCTCCGACTTATCGGCAAACGTCACGATTTTCGTCTCGATACTCGGACAGTAACGTGGACCGATACTCTTGATCTGTCCATTATACAAT
>CAZHHF010000203.1:0-3642 GCA_964531905.1 uncultured Bacteroides sp. | reverse complement strand
AAGAATGAACGTCTTCTCATTCAGCCGCAGTATCACCCCGTTGCTGTGGAAGATGAAGTAGCAGTTATCTATTGCGGTGTTAACGGTCTGCTTGAAAACGTACCTCTTGATAAAGTAGCCGAGTTTGAAAAATCTTACCTTCAGATACTCCACGCAAAACATCAGGACGTTCTAAGCGAAATTAAGCAAGGCAAACTGACCGACAACGTTACTTCAGTTCTTACCGACGTCGCTAAAGAAGTAGCAGGTCGATATAATTGATTATCAACTTAAAAACGCATAAAAACTAATATATCAGTTTCAGGCAATGGCAACTTTAAGAGAACTAAAAGGACGCATAGCTTCAGTCGCTTCATCCGAGAAGATTACTGGGGCAATGAAAATGATTTCGTCCGCAAAAATGCACAAGGCTGAATCAGCGCTCAAGCAACAGCTCCCGTTCAGAGAGCAGATAGAGACGATTATTGCCAACCTGCTTTCTGCCGATGCGCCTTTCTCTTCACCATTGCTCGAAAGCCGCGAAGTAAATAATATCGCTATTATCGTGTGGGGATCCGATGACGGACTATGCGGTGCCTACAACGTGAACATTTTCAAGCAGTTGCTGTCGCGTATCGAATACTACCGCCAGACCTATGGCAATAATGTTGTTATATCGGTTATCCCGGTAGGAAGCAAGATCGCTAAAGCGGTTTCGCGTATAACGTCGGCAAACCTGAAAATAGATCAGCCTGAAGGAATCGACTCAAAATCATCGGGTGATGCGGTAAAACAGTTCCTGATAAAGTTGCGCGATCGTTTTTCCGCTGCGCAGTTTGACATTCTTGATATGCTTTATATGAATTTCCAGAGTGTCAGCCGCCAGAAACCGCGATTCGAGCAATTACTCCCTATTCAGGCTTCACAATTCGATAATCTCAAAGATTCATCAGCAAAAGCTACGTCACGTCCTTACATCTTTGAACCCGATGTTACAACGATATTCCAGGCGATTTTGCCGCTATATCTCCTTGCTGTTCTGCAGGAAGTATTCACTGAGAACCGTGCGTCTGAACAAGCCGCACGAGTGATGGCTATGCAGAGTGCAAATGATAACGCCAAGAAATTGCTTGATCAGCTGAAACTCGAGTTCAATAAACTTCGTCAGCAAAGTATCACAACTGAACTGCTCGATATACTCGGCGGTCAGATTAAATAGAAACAGAAAACAAATTAATCACTTATCATATTCATTCGCTTATGGGTAGTGTAAAAGATTATTTTTCATCATTAGGCAAAGGTATCGTAAGCCTTGTCAAGGGACTTGAAGTTACCGGGAAGGAATTCGTTACCCCTAAAATTACTGAAAGATATCCCGAAAACCGCGAAACTCACAAGATCCCGCAGCGTTTCCGTGCTTGTCTCGAACTTATTTATGACAAAGACGGACGCCACAAATGTATCGCATGTGGAACTTGCGAGCGAAACTGTCCCAACGGAACTATCACTGTAGAAACAAAGATGGTGGAGACACCCGATGGGAAAAAGAAGAAAAAGCTCGATCGTTATATCTACGATCTGGGTAGTTGTACTTTCTGTCAACTTTGTGTCACGACATGTCCCACAAATGCTCTTGATTTCTCTAACGATTTTGAGCAGGCCGTGTTCACACGCGAAAAACTCGTTAAGCAGCTTAACTATCTTCCCGAAGTTCCCGATCCGGAACCTACTCCCGAAGAAAAGGCTGCCGCTGAAGCCGCAAAGAAAGCACGTATTGAGGCTGCAATGAAAGCTGCTGCCGCTAAGAAAGCTGCTGCTGCCGCCGCTGAAGGCGAAGGTGATAAACCTGCCGGGGAAGCACCCGCAAAAACCGAATAATAAATCAATCTTATATATGGAATCAGTAGGAAGTCTAATCATGTATCTGATAATCGTTCTTGCGATTGTCATTTTCTCGATTCTCGCTGTTACGACACGCAAGATCCTGCGTGCCGCTACCTACTTGCTGTTCTCGCTTTTTGCTACCGCTGCCATCTATTTCCAGCTCGACTATGAGTTTCTTGGTGCGGTTCAGATTGCGGTCTACGCCGGTGGTATCCTCGTTCTGTTTGTCTTCTCGATCCTTTTGACGAGCCGTCCTGGAGATAACAGTGAGAAACTTGCTTCTAAACAAAAAATGTTAGGACTCATTGGAGCCATTGCAATGTTGCTTGTTGCTGGATACTCGCTCATGAGCCGCTGGGAATTTTTTGTGTCGCGTCCCGAAATGCAGAATCCCGATATGCACAAAATCGGTGAGGCACTCATGGGTACAGGCCATTTCCAGTATCTTCTTCCGTTTGAAGCAGTCAGTGTGTTGTTACTCGCATGTATAATCGGTGGCGTCGTAATTGCCCGCAAACGTTAACGCTATGGAACTTACAATGCTCTATTACATTATTCCGTCGCTGTTTATGTTCTGCTGCGGAGTATACGGGTTCATCACCCGCAAAAATATGATTGCAATTCTGATTTCACTTGAACTGATGCTGAACTCGGTCGTCATCAACTTTGTTGTGTTCAACCGTTTCCTTTTCCCCGGAAATATGGAAGGCATGTTCTTCACTCTGTTTGCCATCGCGATTGCAGCGGCCGAAACCGCGCTTGCAATAGCAATCATTATCAATATCTTCAGGGTTGCAAGTGACATCGACGTTCGTGAAATCAATAAAATGAAATTCTAAACGATATGGAAGCTACATTACCTATATTGATTTTAGCTATCCCTCTGTTCATGTTCCTCTTTCTGGGATTACTCGGAAAGTTCATGAGCCATAGGCTTGCGGGAATACTCGGTACAGCCGGAATGGGGGTGACGCTTGTGCTTGCCTACACTGTCGCGTTCTCGTATTTCTTCTCTGGTAACTCCGAGTTCATCAATGCGGCCAACGAACGCCTTCAAGCAATTATTTTTAACGTTGACTGGCTCAACTTCTATGATAAGCTCGTTATCCGCCTCGGATTCCTGCTTGATCCTATCTCAGCTATGATGCTTGTTGTCATCACGACAATTTCATTCATGGTTCACCTCTACAGCAACGGATATATGCGTGACCATCACGGAGTCTGGGAAAAAGGATTCCAGCGTTTCTACGCTTTCCTCTCACTCTTCAGTTTCTCGATGCTGGGTCTTGTAGTTGCAACCAACATTTTCCAGATGTATATCTTCTGGGAGCTTGTGGGAGCGTCATCTTACTTGCTTATCGGTTTCTATTACACGAAACCTTCAGCTGTGTCAGCTTCTAAAAAAGCATTTATCGTAACCCGTTTCGCCGACCTCGGATTCCTTATCGGTATTCTTATCCTGTCATACTACACAGGAACATTTAACTTTACCGATCTTACCTCGGCACCCGTTGATGGAATCGCAAACATCTTCCAGGTGAGCGAAACAACTGCCGAAGGCGTCAGAAACATATTCCAGAACAGCGCCGCCCCCATGTTCATGGGTGCATCGGTACTCACATGGGCGCTCGTCCTCATCTTCATGGGAGGTATGGGTAAATCGGCTATGATGCCACTTCATATCTGGCTCCCCGATGCAATGGAAGGTCCCACCCCGGTATCAGCACTCATCCACGCTGCAACAATGGTTGTTGCCGGTGTATATCTTGTTGCCCGACT
>CAZHHF010000202.1:0-3664 GCA_964531905.1 uncultured Bacteroides sp. | reverse complement strand
CTTTTTTAATCTTATCCCGGAAAAATGCGGGAAAACTGTACCTGCTCCTACCCATGCAACAATACCGCTTCGGCGCCATACTTTCTGACGAAGCTCTACAGTAGCATCGATTTCGCATTTATCATTGAATCGTCCCTCATAATAACCTCTCATAGAGCTACTTCCTCCAATCGTAGGCATGAGTCCCCACGGCGTGTTACCATAGGTAAGTGTTCCATGTAACTGGGCTGCTATAATTCCGCCTTTCCATACCCGGTTATACTTATTTGCGGTAAACTCCGTGCTTGAAAAGGCATAATGGTTAAACAGGAACCTGGGATAAAATCGCTGTTCAAGCGAGATTAACATACCCTCGTATGGATTCGCCATGTTATCGCGTGTATCATAGGACATCGTCAAACCGACACTATAACTCTTGGTTCTTAAATCCTGATGATTCCAAAGACGTGGATCCCTGACATGTTTACCATCAATAAATGTGAATTGCACCGACGGACCAACATATAACCGTTCACCTAACCGGATCATGAATTCGGCTTCGACCTTTGCGTGCAAGCGCTTATAAGACACTTCATTTGAATCACAAATAGCATTATCATATCCAATCCCCCAGAATTTACTCGGGAAGGAGTAAAAATACACCTTGTAATTAAGTCGGTATTTATCGTAAGGGAATAGATGATAACCTTTTATTCCGAGCAGGTAAAAGCCTACCGAAGATAAATCGGCATACAATGATACGTTACTCGGTTGTGTTACTGTATCACTTTTATTGGTTGTATATAGACCAGCTGCAACTATTCCGAGACCGAATTTAGTGTCGGAAGAATAATGCGGTCCTCCGATCACACTGAAGTCAAAACCATCGCCTATTTTCTTGTTATTCGATTCTTCGAAATAAGAAACGACCTTATCAACGATACTTTTATGATGCTCAGTGTGAATCGAATCATTTTCTGCTGCGGATGCGCAGAGAACGGCAAAGAAGCAATTTATTATAAAAAAGTTGAAACGCATACAATTTGATGAACTGTTATTATATCTTTATAATAACGTAACATCCTGGAATGTAGATTTGTTCGTAAGTTGAATTACATCGAAGCAGCGTCAGGTCTCTTTGTCGAGCCATGACTGATGATATAATCTTTAACTTCCTGGAACAGACGGGTAGCAAAAACGAATTCATTAAGAGCCTCACTGGTCGTGACGAATATTTTTTCTTTATCTCCAACCCAGTCGCGGTAACCTTTGTTGATAAAAATAATGTTCTCACCGATGCCGAGTACCGAGTTCATATCGTGAGTATTAATAATAGTTGTGATATTATACTCATGAGTAATGTCACTTAACAGTTCATCGATAAGTATTGATGTCTTTGGATCGAGTCCGGAGTTAGGTTCATCACAGAACAGGTATTTAGGATTCAATGCAATAGCACGGGCTATAGCCGCACGTTTCTGCATACCTCCCGATATTTCCGACGGATATTTATTCTCAGCACCTTTTAGATTAACGCGTTCAAGACAGAATTTAGCACGGTCAAGCATTTCAGGATAGGACATATCGGTAAACATCACCAATGGGAACATGACGTTATCCAGAACTGTCTCGGAATCAAATAAAGCAGAACCCTGAAACAACATACCGATCTCTTTTCTCAGCTCTTTTATCTGCTTGTCATCCATTTTCATAACATCGCGTCCGTCATATAAAATCTGACCTTCTTCGGGCCGTACCAACCCTACGATAGATTTCATAAGAACGGTCTTACCGGAGCCACTCTGACCTATGATTAAGTTTGTCTTACCGGTGTAAAATGTAGCGCTGACGTCGTGTAGCACAGTCTTTCCGTCAAACGATTTAGTAATATTACGAACCTCAATCATTGGAGCAGTAATTTTGTCAATATAACATCAAATAAAAGAATCAGAATCGAACTGGTCACAACAGCATTCGTACTTGATTTTCCAACTTCAAGCGCTCCACCTTTAACATAGTAACCGCAGTAGGAAGCCACAGATGCGATTATAAAGGCGAATACGAAGGATTTTATTATACCGTACCACACATACCATTCATTAAAATACGCCTGGAGACCGTAAACATACTTCGATACACTTATCAGATCGGTTACCAATGCGACCGTCAGACCGCCGAAAAGCGATGTAGTCATACAGAATACTACAAGAATAGGCATCACGAACAGAAACGCTATAACTTTCGGCATCACGAGATAATTACATGAATTAACACCCATTATCTCCAATGCATCAATCTGTTCCGTCACCCTCATCGTTCCGATTTCCGATGCGATATTTGAACCTACCTTACCAGCCAGAATAAGACAGAGAATCGAATTGGAAAATTCAAGCAAAACGATATCCCTGGTTGCCAGACCGACAGAATAGGATGGAATCAGTGGAGAAGTTATATTCAGCTGCATCTGTATCGCGATCACCGCACCGATAAACAAGGAGATTATTATAACGAGCGGAATTGAATCTATTCCGAGCTTTGACACCTCGTCGACAGTCCGTTTGAAAAAAACTTTCCATTTTTCGGGGATCGCAAAAACGCGTTTTATAAATAAACAATAGCGACCGAAGGACGCAAGTGAGTTTGCAAAAATCATCTTTAAACTACAGGTTCTAATAATTCTTTGTGCAAAGTTAATCTATTTTCATCATACAAACTCTTTTTTTCGTTTTCACTTCACCTAAACTTCCAATTTTCGGGTAAAAAACACTAATGACACAAGATGTTTATTATTTTTTTAGTAATTTCGTGGCTGAAATTGATTGAAACCAGAATAATTCCACATATATAATATGCTAATAATAGGTATTGCCGGAGGAACCGGCTCCGGAAAAACCACCGTGGTCAACAAGATCATAAGCAGCTTTCCTGCCGGTGAAGTAGCTGTTATTCCGCAAGATTCATATTATAAAGACTCGAGTCATATTCCACCCGAAGAACGTCAGAAAATAAATTTCGATGAACCGGCTGCTATTGAATGGACATTACTGGTGGAACATCTGCAACAACTTCGCGAAGGAAAAACGATTCAGATGCCTACATACTCCTATCTCACATGCACGCGCCAGGCAGAAACAGTGGAAGTAAAACCATGTGAAGTTGTAATTGTGGAAGGAATTTTAGTCCTCACTGATCCGCTCCTGCGTCAGATGATGGATGTCAAATGCTTTGTGGATGCCGATCCCGACGACAGACTGATAAGGGTTATCGCCCGTGACTGCGTTGAACGCGGACGAACACCAATGATGGTAATCAATAGATATCAGGATGTTCTCAAGCCGATGCACCTACAGTATATCGAACCGACAAAACGATATGCTGATCTGATTATTCCTCAGGGAGGAACCAACACAGTAGCAATCGGACTTCTGACTGATTATATACAAGGCCGACTGAACCAATCGTCAAACAAATAACTATTTTCATTTTCAATATGGGCTTTTCAACCAGTCTGAGTAACAATAATTCCGATGCCGAACAGATTCCAGCGCCCGAAGTAAATTTTCTTGAAAGTGAAAATAATTCTGTCGAACAGCCGGAATCAGTTTTACACACTACAGAACAGAGAGGTGTGTTACGAACCGAGAACCTGGTTAAGAAATATGGTAAACGAACAGTTGTAAATCAT
>CAZHHF010000201.1:0-3677 GCA_964531905.1 uncultured Bacteroides sp. | reverse complement strand
TCGTTATTCCAGGAGTAGGTGCCGTTGGAATCGAGAACACATACCTCGTAAAGAATAACGGCGAGCCAATGCAATGTCTGACCAATGCACCCGAAGAGATTCTGCCGTTTATCATCGAATGACATGACCGATATTACGAAAAAAATCGACACCCCAATTTTCCATGCTGTCGGGAATGCCGCCGACAGCCTCAACCGCGAATGTTATGTTGTGGGAGGATATGTTCGTGATCTTTTCCTTGACCGACATTCAAAGGATATTGATTTTGTCACTGTTGGCAACGGTATCGAATTGGCACAGGAACTTGCACACAAACTCGGGAAGAACAGTCGAATAAATATATTCAGGAATTTCGGTACCGCACAGATGACCTATAAAGGCATCGAACTTGAATTTGTTGGAGCAAGACGCGAATCCTACAACCGTAACAGCCGCAAACCTATCGTGGAGGACGGCACGCTCGAGGACGATCTCACACGGCGCGATTTCACCATCAATGCGATGGCCCTGTGTGTCAACAGAGACCGATTCGGTGAGCTTGTCGACAGGTTCAACGGACTCGATGATCTTCACAACCGTATAATCCGCACACCTTGCGATCCCGACATAACTTTCAGCGATGATCCGCTAAGAATGATGCGCGCGATCCGATTCGCCACACAGTTGAAATTCTCTATTGACTATTCGACTTTTGAGGCGATAAAACGTAATGCTGAACGTATTCATATCATTTCGCGAGAACGCATCTATACGGAACTAAGCAAGATCATGGCGAGTCAGAAACCGTCGATCGGTTGGACACTCCTGCTCGAATCGGGACTGCTTAAACTGATATTCCCCGAACTGGCAGCCCTGAAGGGTGTTGAAACCGTAGCCGGACGTGGCCACAAAGATAATTTTTATCACACCTTACAGGTTCTTGACACAGTCGCCTCCAACTCCGATAATATCTGGCTCAGATGGAGTGCGCTTCTCCATGATATAGGGAAACCCGCCACTAAACGGTGGAACGATTCTTCGGGATGGACGTTCCACAATCACAATATTGTAGGCGCGAAAATGATTCCGGGAATCTTCCGCTCCCTGAAGTTCCCGTTGGATGAGAAAATGAAATATGTCAAGAAGATGGTTGAACTCCACATGCGTCCTATCGCGCTCGTGGAAGATACAGTGACCGACTCTGCCGTACGACGTCTATTGGTCGATGCAGGAGAGGACATCGACGATCTTATGACCTTGTGCCGTGCCGACATAACATCCAAAAATCATGAGAAAGTCAAACGGTTTCTCCATAATTACGAACTCGTAAGAGAAAAAATGACCGACATCGAACAACGCGATAGTCTGAGGAACTGGCAACCGCCTGTAGATGGCAACCTTATTATGGAAACATTCGGACTTTCACAGAGCCGTGCCGTCGGTGAGATCAAGACCTACGTCAGGGAATCGCTTCTCGCAACCGACACTCCTAACGATAAAGAACTTGCGATCAAACTTATGCTGGAGAAAGGAGCCGAACTCGGACTTACTCCTGCCAATAATATATCAAACTGAAACAGACAATGTACTACGTCACCAAAAGAATTGAAATATCAGGCAGCCACCGTCTTGAGTTATCCTATTCAAGCAAATGCTCCAACCTCCACGGCCATAACTGGATCATAACCGTGTACTGTAAAGCGGCAGAACTAAACGGCGACGGAATGGTGACCGACTTCTCACATATCAAAGAGAAAATAACTTCACAACTCGATCATGCCAACTTCAACGATATACTCCCGTTCAACCCTACGGCTGAGAACATAGCACGATGGATCTGCGAAATGACCGAGAACTGCTACCGCGTCGACGTTCAGGAGAGCGAAGGAAACATTGCATCGTACGAAATCGACCGATGAGAACCATACTGAAAGTTAACGAGATTTTCCACTCGCTCCAGGGTGAAGGACGATGGACCGGTAAACCTGCTACGTTTATCCGTCTGTCGGGTTGTAATCTGAAATGCGACTTTTGCGACACCGATCATATAACGTTCACATCCATGAGCATCGATGAGATCATTGCCGATATATGCCGCTACAATGCCGAGACGGTAATAATCACCGGCGGAGAACCATCACTGCAACCGCTTGAGGAACTTATTGACGCATTACATTCCATTGGCCGCCGGGTACATATCGAAACCAACGGAACCCGGCCGCTACCCGATACTATCGACTGGATTACATGTTCACCCAAAGAAGGAGGGAAAGTCGTGCTTTCACGGATCGACGAGTTGAAAATCGTGTATCAGGGACACGATGTGGAACATTATCTCCAGGAACTCCCATTTACATCGACACTCTATCTTCAACCTTGTTCCGGCAACAACATTCCCGAAACGATTAAATACATAATCGACCATCCGTGGTGGTCGCTATCGCTGCAGACCCACAAGATGGTCGATATAAAATAGGTATAAGGGAATACTTATATTGACAAAGCAATATTTTTCTCTTTTGCAAGTTTACGAATGTGCATCAGGGCATAGCGCATGCGACCCAACGCTGTGTTGATACTCACGTTGGTGGTTTCGGCGATCTCCTTGAAACTCATATCCTTGAAGAATCTCATCTCAAGAACTTCACGCTGCGTTTCAGGAAGAGCTTCCATAAGGCGGCGCACATCAGAATGAATCTGATCAGTCACCATCACATCCTCAACCGTACCGTCCGACAATTCCTTACGGTTCAGCAGATCAACCTCACCATAGTCGATCGAAACCGTATTATTAGATTTTTCCTGACGGAAATAGTCAATAATGAGGTTGCGCGCGATTCTCATCATCCACGCTGCAAAACGCCCGCTGTCAACATAACGACCCTGACGGACTGTCGTGATTATTTTCATGAAAGTTTCCTGAAAAATATCATCGGCAATCTCTTCATTCTTTACAATCTTAACAATATACGAGTAGACATTATTCTGATGACGGGTCAGCAACACGTCAAATGCTTCATTTGACCCTTCCACGTAAGCGGCAACCAACTGCTCGTCGGTAAGCCGTGATAATTTCTGCATTTTCTATTGAATTTATAGTTAGAGTAAGAGTAGGTCGATAGGCAAAAAGTATTTGTTGATTAATTAAATTATATTAGTTAAATGAGACGTATGTTTTCAATGGTATTACAAAGTTAATCATTTTTCTTTAAACTGCAAAGTAATTACGTCACTTTTTGCTAATTTTAAGAAGTTTTGACAACAACCTATTCTATACCGGCCAATAAAAAAGAGTCGCTGATATAAAATAAAACCGCATCCTCGCCGTTTTAAATACAAAGCTACTAAGTTTAATCACAACCACCCTGCCTATGAAAAATAGCTCTACTCAATCACTACAAAAAATGTCCAAAAACAGTACCCGTCAACAATCTCCGTCGCCTCGTGTGATCGCTTTCCTGCGCCAATATGCCCGCGCATGTCGCAGCGTTGCTTGCAGTGATCCAAATCTCGCGGCAATTACGGTAAACTAACATTCAATCAACAAGATTTTAACAAAAAATTTGTACGGCTGCAAAAAAAACACTAACTTTGCAGCCGTTTTAACAACCATTTACAACTCAAACAAGTTTAACACATGAAGTACGAAACCGTTTTCATTTTAACTCCCGTTTTATCTGATGTTCAGATGAAGGAAG
>CAZHHF010000200.1:0-3688 GCA_964531905.1 uncultured Bacteroides sp. | reverse complement strand
GGTGATGCGCCTGCCGAGGGGCAGCTCGATGTGTCAACCGTAAATATCGAGGAGAGTGCCGACCGCGAACCGGTAAACTACGTTCTTCCTCCCGGAGTCAGCCGTATCACTGATCCCGGCCAGATGCAGGCCACCCAGCTCAACGAGCAGTCGATGTCATTGAAAGTCATAGGTCTTCAGCCAGGCGACGCACGTGCTGTTTACCGTAACACTCTGCTCGATCTCCGCAATTATAACCGACTGCAGATGTTTGTCCATGCTGAGAGTCTTATCGGCAATTCAACCGATCTGCGCAGTGGCGAGATGTCGGTGTTCGTCCGTCTCGGAACCGATGTGAAAAACAATTTCTACGAGTACGAGATACCGCTCACGCTTACTCCTCACGACAAGTATAACGGCGATTTCAACAGTCAGCGTCTGATTGTGTGGCCCGAAGAAAACTTCCTTAATCTCCCGCTGCAGAATCTCGTCAATCTTAAGAAGGAACGTAATCGTGCCAAGAACGAGGAGGGAAGCAATGTTGGTTTCGCGACCCTGTTTACCGGCCGTGATCCCGATAATCAGCGTAATACTATGGCGGTTATGGGAAACCCGTCATTGAGCGATATCCGTGTGATGCTTATCGGTGTGCGCAACAATTCGGCGACTGTCAAGGATGGTATAGTATGGGTAAATGAACTCAGGGTTACCGACTTCGACGAAAGTGGCGGATGGGCGGCGAAGGCCAATATGAATATCGGGGTCAGCGATGTCGCTACTCTTAATCTCGGGGCGCATGTGGAGACCTCGGGTTTCGGAAGTGTGGATCAGTCGCTCAACGAGCGCCGTATGGACGATTATCAGCGCTACAATCTTTCCGTACAGGTCGATGCCGGCCGTTTCCTCCCGGCAAAAGCTAAACTCAGGGCGCCTATATTCTATTCATATTCGAAAGAGAAGACAACTCCTAAATATAATCCTCTTGATCAGGACGTGTTGCTGAAAGATGCTCTCGATGATGCTCCCGACAAACAAGCCCGTGATTCCATCAACTCATTCGCCGTGGAGCAGACAATGGTGAAAAGTTTCAGTCTGTCGGGACTGAAATTCGATGTTCAGAGCAAGAACCCGATGCCGTGGGATCCGGCCAACTTCACTCTGAATTTCTCGTTCAACAAGCAGGCTAAGGTGAATCCTACAACCGAATATGAAAATATCAACGACTATCGCGGAAGTTTCCAGTACAGTTACACTCCTTATGTGAAACCGTTTAAGCCGTTCGGCGGTATAAAATCAAAGAGCAAGAATCTTAAATTTATAAAGGAGTGGGAATTCTCCTATCTGCCCAATTCGATATCGTTCCTGACTACCATGTCGAGATACTATTACGAGGAGCAGACACGTTCCGAAACCGATGCAATGTTCCAGCTTCCGGTATCGGTTAGCAAGAACTTTCTCTGGGACCGACAGCTGGCTCTGACATGGAACCTCACTAAGTCGCTTAACCTGTCGTTCAACTCCAATACATCGGCGCGTATCGAGGAAACCCTCGGAGCCGTAAACCGTAAGCTTTTCCCTGATCAGTACAAGCAGTGGAAGGATACCGTTATACAGAGTATTCTCTCGATGGGTACGCCGTGGGCCTACAATCAGTCGGTCACCGCGACCTATCGTGCGCCGTTCAATCAAATTCCGTTTGTCGACTTTATAACAGGTTCGGTCAACTATTCTTCGAACTACCGTTGGGACCGTGGAGCCACTGTCGATGGAATCAGTCTCGGAAATACGATAGCTAACCAGTCGACATGGAATGCCGACGGACGTATCAACTTCGACGGCCTCTACAATAAGATCCCCTTCGTCAAGGATGTAAACAAGCGTTTCGCAGGCAATAACCGAAACAAGACAAAGCGTAAGCCGAAACGCTTCGAGCGTACTCTGAAACTCAAGGAGGATACGACCTTGATGATCAAGCATAATTTGCGGAGCAAGAAAGTCAAAATCACTGCCACCAATACCGATGGTAAGCCGTTTGCAGTGAAAACACGGGTTGTTGACCAGAACAATGTTGAGGTGCTGACACGCGGAACCGACAATGTTAAGTTCGTAGTACTCGAGGTGTTGAACGATGACAAGAGCCTGATTCGCGAGATCGGTGAATATGCGTTGCGCGGTGTTATGTCGACAAAATCGGCGTCATTGCGATGGCGTAAGACCCAGGGCCTTACATTGCCGTTGTTCCGTAACGATGTGGGCAATATATTCGGTCAGAGCAACAGTTACGGACCGATGTCGCCCGGATTGGATTTCGCATTCGGTTTTGCCGGCATGGGTTATGTCGACAAAGCTATGGAACGCGGTTGGCTTATCACTGACGACGGACAAACTTCACCCGCTATATGGTCGGTTACCAATGAGTTGAATCTCGAACTTAATTTCGAGCCTATAAAAGGATTGAAGATACAGCTCACCGGCAACCGCACCGATAACCGCAACAATCAGATACAGTTCATGTATCCCGAGATACCTATGACCCGTTCCGGCTCTTACACCAAGACCCACTGCGCGATAAAAACCGCACTCGGATCAAGTAAGGCCGATGACGGTTACTATAGTGAACCGTTCAATAAACTTCTGGAATATATTCCGGTTATCAAGCAGCGAATTGAGAATAATTATGCCGGAACCACCTATCCTACGGGCGGTTTCATGAGCGATAACCCAAATGCCGGACAGCTGTTTAACCCTGCGGTAGGAACTATTTCACCAACGTCGAGCGATGTGCTTATTCCGGCTTTCCTCGCAGCATACACCGGTAGCGATCCAAAGACAATCTATCTCGATCCGTTCCCGTCGTTTGCCGAGGTGTTGCCTAACTGGCGCGTTACTTACGATGGATTGATAAACCTCGGTAACATGCGAAGAATCTTCAAGACGTTCACTCTGAACCATGCCTATCAGTGTACCTATTCCGTGGGGTCCTATTCATCGTTCCTGAACTGGATCAGCGCCGACGGTAAAAATATGGGATTCACTCTCGATGAACTTACCGGACAGCCGATCCCATCGTCGCCATTCAACATAACCACTGTTGCCATCACTGAGAAATTCGCGCCTCTTATCGGTGTGAAAGCTACTTTGAAAAATGATGTAAGCGTCAATGTGGAGTACCGCGACAGCCGCACCCTATCGCTTAATTCAAGCGCCGGACAGGTTGTGGAGGCAACTCAGCGCGGTCTTACGGTAGGAGCCGGTTACAAGATCATAGGCTTCAACACCTTCCTCAAAATGAGAGGTTCGCAGAGCGGTGTCAGCAACGACCTTACGCTCAAGGCCGATATGTCGATGCAGACAAATCAGGCACTTATACGCCGAATCGAGAGCAACTACACTCAGGCCACAAGCGGTTCACGAACGCTCACTATCAGTTTCTCGGCCAACTATATCCTCAGCCGGCGTCTGACTGTGGCGGCTTTCTTCGATCATCAGGTCAACACTCCGCTTGTTACAACTTCGGCCTACCCGACGACCAATTCATCCTACGGCATATCGTTCAATCTGTCGCTCGCGAGATAACTCAGGCAATGCCGGTTGATCCCCAACAATCCATTCTGGGATCCCGGTGTGTGATAAAGCAGAGGTTGATGTACCGGCGTTCGGCCTTTCGCACGTATTTACCGGTAGATGGTTCTGCTTCGGTTACAGGTTC
>CAZHHF010000199.1:0-3725 GCA_964531905.1 uncultured Bacteroides sp. | reverse complement strand
CATTACGGATTGGCTGCGTAACCGTAACACTATTGAGTTTCTTGGCATTTGGTAAAGCCTATATAACCCTGATTTCAAACACCTCGAATTCGAGGGGTTTAGAAAAGAAGCGGGTTTAAAACTTTTGAGATAAATTGTAAAGATATGAAAATATATAAAATTATAATTGGGTGTATCTGCTTGTTTATATGTCTCGTCTCTTGTGAAAGGAAGAATAATGCAGACACAAATGTGGCGCAAAGCGAGCCATCCGTATTACAAGACGAACAATTAGTCAAGAACAATAAAGACACGGAAGTAATCAACAATGTTTACAATAAGTTCGTGTTTGCTATTGAGACAGATGGCAATGATAATCCAACGGATTATTTTACCGCCAACGCGTTGAAAAAACTTCAGGATGAATATGAATTTGACTGTGAGGACGGCTCATGCTATGCTTACTATGCGTTAAGAACAAACGAGCAGGATGCTAAACCTGATGCTGAGGATGTATCACATATTTGCAATATCGAGCCTATTGGCGATGGATGGTATGTTGTATCATATTTAGATATGGGATGGTCCGGCATGACACGTGTAAAAACCGTTGATGGGAAAATTGATGACTATCAACGATGTGTCTCAGATTTATAATGGATAAAAAAGCGTTTTGGTATTGATACGGCTGTATATAGTCGTGATATGTAAGGATTAAACATTTTGATTCAGCTCCTTAGGGTTACCGCCCCTTTGATGGCACAGGCGAGATATTTTATGAAACCGATATTCTCTTTCTGGCGTGAGTTTCGCCAGGCGTGAACCATGATTCTTGGGACCCATGTCAATGGATGGATATGTCTCATCACCGCCCCGTGAGCTATTATGAATTCAGGCTTGTTACGGTCGCGGATCCCTGTTGACGGGGAGTCGTGACGACAGGAGTATTCTGGAATGAATTTAGCCTTGAGTCCCGCTTTGAGAGCATCGTAAATGAAGATGTTTTCTTCGCCGCATATAAAATCAGTGCCTATTCCGAAGTTTTCATTGAATCTTACTTTTGATTTTATCTGCTGAACATTGAAACCTATTTCGATTGATGTAACGTAAAATCCTTTAGGCGGTTTTCTTAGGTTGGAAGCTTTATCGGGATACTTTTTCTCGCTGGTGCGAGAGTGGAATTTAAATGTGAGTATATCGTAGTCGGGATTGGATTCAAAAGCCCTTATAACCGATATAAGTTCGTCGCTGTTGAAATCCACATCATCATCGGCGAGTAAAGCATAAGGCGCGGTTGCGGCCTCTATCCCTTTGTTGCGGTTTACCGAAATTCCACGGGTGCGGCTCGTTACGATGCGGAAATCGCTGCGCGACAGTTTCTCAGGCATGGTTATCTCTTCGCCGTCGGGGTTCTGGAGCAAAACGATATATTCCACTCCGTCCACTTCGGGATGTAGGTGCCGGGCGATTGAATCAATACCTCGCTGACCTAAAGTGCTGATCAGAATCTGAAGTTTTACGTTGCTGTTCATTTCCGGTTGAGCGTTCTGATCCAATGGTTAATGAAACGGCGTGCGACAATATCGGAGCTGTTTTCTCTTTCAACAATTCTGCGTCCCTGTTCAGCCATTACCGAAAGTCCTTCAGGATCGGTGATATAGCTGATCAATGTTCCCTTTATGTCATCATCGAGTGGCGAGAGCGGAATGAGCGGCCTTATAACCGGCTCGTTGATACGCTGATAATACTCGGGTTCGGCACCGGTAGCTGCCACACGTCCTAAAGCCATTGTCTGTAATGCATTCGTTGCAGGAGAATAGGCGTATAGCTGGTCGATCACAATGTGCGATTCCCTGATTTTGTTCAGATAATCGTGAAGTGAAAGTCCCTTTACCACCTCTACCGCTACTCTATCGGGCATCTCTTTCTCAATTTCTCTGCATATTTCGAGAAGTTTGGCGGTCCCTTTCTGGATTTCCATTCCCGGACGCATCCCGACGAGTATCCTGACTTTGCCATCGATCTTGAGCGGAGTAGGGTGGAGCTGGGTCAGATCGACCGGAATACCGGTATATGCCACTTTGTCGCCGAGCAGAGCGCGTCCAACCATATCATATTCCGGAAGCACCGACATCGCTCCGTCGATATTTTCGTAAAGATAATTGTTGTATCGGGCCGTTTCCGGGAGAAGCCATCCTTTCTCGCGCATAGGTTCCGTTAGCGGGAGTGGAGCCGGACGATCGCCGATTCTGAATTCTGAAAAACGGAACATTTTTGCATCAGCACATGCTTTTACAAAGAAATAGTCGTTCCCGCAAAGAGTCAGGAACACCGACCTGTTGTGGCGCCTGATGTAGTCGAAAATGAGTCTGATTTTACTGGGTTTGAGCCGAAGAAAATGTGGATTGATCAGTTGAACTACGTCATAGTTTTTCAATAGGGGTAAAGCTCGGAGAATATCGGTTATATACTTTATGGCTCCTTTAAATCCCGGTGATCGTGCCAGAAAGATGTCGGCTTCTGTCTGCATGTGTCCGCCCCGATCCGATACCACAGTCACTTCATGACCGAGTCGCCTGACTTCGCGTGCCAGACATGCGTGAAGATTGGAATAATCACCGAGAAACAATATCCTCATAAACAGTTCGCTGATAGTTTTACGCAAAGATAACGGTAAAATCGGTGAAAAAGGTATGTAAAAATGTAAAATGTGCAAAAAACCATCTTATGTAATAGTTAAATTTGCAGTGGTATAATAGGTTTATTTATTGACGTATGAAAAATCGGTATATAATTTCAATTCTGTTAATCTGCTTTATAAATACATTCTCAACTATGGCACAGGAAAAAGTTAAACAGACTGCCGGACGCGACCAGCTTGGAGAATTTGCTCCCGAGTTTGCCCGCGTCAACGATGATATTTTATTTGGCGAAGTGTGGAACCGCACCGATCTTCTTTCGTTGCGCGACCGAAGTCTCGTTACTATCACATCGCTCATCAGTCAGGGTATAACCGATTCATCTCTTATCTATCATCTTCAGACAGCTAAGAAGAACGGCATTACCCGCACTGAAATATCTGAGATCATTACTCATATTGCATTTTATGCCGGATGGCCTAAAGCCTGGGCTGCATTCCGTCTGGCTAAGGAAGTGTGGGCCGACGATGTTGTCGGCAGCGATGCAAAAGCTGAGTTCCAGAAACAGATGATATTCCCTGTCGGTGAGCCTAATTCGGCTTATGCTCAGTATTTTATCGGGAATAGTTATCTTGCGCCTGTTTCAACCGAGCAGATACCGTTCTTCAACGTTACTTTTGAACCAGGATGCCGCAACAACTGGCATATTCACCGTGCATCTAAGGGTGGAGGTCAGATGCTTGTTGGCGTAGCCGGTCGAGGATGGTATCAGGAAGAGGGGAAACCTGCCGTTGAAATTCTCCCGGGTACGGTGATTCATATACCTGCAAATGTTAAGCACTGGCATGGAGCGGCTGCCGACAGCTGGATGGCGCATCTCGCTTTTGAGATTCCCGGTGAGGACACTTCTAACGAATGGCTTGAACCGGTAACCGACGAGCAGTACGGCGCTCTCTGATATAGTACATAGGGTACTTACAATATTGATTTCAGTTTAATATAAATGAAAGTCGCTGAGGTTTAATTAGGCCTCAGCGACTTGTGATATTAAGTTACTCTGTTACAAGTAGCGTTTTACTCCCACTCAATAGTGGCTGGTGGCTTTGA
>CAZHHF010000198.1:0-3728 GCA_964531905.1 uncultured Bacteroides sp. | reverse complement strand
CATGGACACATTCGCCGCAATGGCACTCGCCTCGCTTCCCCCGAGCGAACAGGTAATGAACGACAAGCCGCGTAACCGTGAAGACTTCATCATCAACCGGCCGATGTGGAAATCAATCCTCTGGACCGGCGGAATCTTCTTCGCCCTGCTGCTGGCGATACTTTACATCTTCGAACATTACGACGTTCCTTCGATAACCAATATCTTCGACTTCATTCCGCAGACAGCAGGACCCAACCTCACACCTGTCGAACTGTCGATGTTCTTCACCATCTTCGTGTTCCTCCAGTTCTGGAACATGTTCAACGCCCGCGCGTTCGCAACCAACTCTTCGGCATTCAACCTCAAAAGCTGCTCCGAATTCGGAATAATTGCCCTGGTGATCTTCCTCGGCCAGTTGCTGATCGTCAACATAGGTGGTGAATTCTTCAATGTGACTCCTATCTCGGTTATCGACTGGGTAGTGATAATCATTGCAACCTCAGCGGTTCTTTGGATAGGAGAAATCATCCGTCTATTCTCAAAAGGGACTAAAATCTGATGAAAGGAATAGTTCTCGCCGGAGGCTCAGGCACACGCCTGTATCCCGTCACCAAAGGGATATCCAAGCAGCTCGTGCCTGTCTATGACAAACCGATGGTCTACTATCCCATATCGGTTCTGATGCTGGCGGGGATACGCGAAATCCTCATCATCTCCACCCATGATGATCTGCCCGGATTCCGCCGTCTGCTTGGCGACGGAAACGAAATAGGGGTCAGCTTCAGCTACGCCGAGCAACCCCGACCCGAAGGACTCGCCCAGGCATTCCTGATAGCGCGCGAATTCCTCAACGGCGACAGCGCCTGCCTCGTACTCGGTGATAATATTTTCTACGGACAAGGCTTCACAAGCATGCTCCTTGACGCAGTTTCCACCGCAAGCCTGCGCAACGAAGCAACCGTGTTCGCCTATCCGGTAAAAGACCCGCAGCGCTACGGAGTTGTAACCCTCGATTCCACCGGCCATGCGACCTCTATCGTGGAAAAACCCGAGAATCCGCAGTCGAACCTTGCGGTTGTCGGACTCTACTTCTATCCGGCCGACGTTGTCGACGTGGCAGCACATATCACACCCTCGGCTCGCGGAGAACTCGAGATCACATCGGTCAACGAGCATTACATGAACTCCGCACGGCTAAATGTCACATGCTTCGGACGCGGATTCGCATGGCTCGATACCGGAACAATCGACTCGCTCATGGAAGCATCGGCATTTATCGAAGCCATTCAGAAACGGCAGGGATTTTATGTGGCAGCACTCGAAGAAGTCGCGTTCCGCCGCGGATTCATAAACGCCGGACAGCTGCTCAAACTCTCTGAGACAATGCTCTCCACCGACTATGGACGCTATCTGAACACTCTCGCACTCCATTATCTCGACAAATGAACCGACCGACAGAACCCACCATCATCGACCTCCCCAAGATATGCGATCCGCGGGGTAATCTGTCGTTCATCCAGAATAATGACCACCTACCCTTCGACATAGCACGGTGCTACTGGATCTATGACGTTCCCGGAGGGCGTACTCGCGACCCTCATGCGTTCTATACCCAGCAGCAGCTGATAGTGGCTCTTTCGGGAAGCTTCGACGTGGTTGTCACCGCGCCCGACGGAACCGTAACACGGCATCACCTGTGCCGCTCCTATTACGGCCTCTATCTTCCGCCGATGACATGGCGCGAGATCGACAATTTCTCGACCAATTCGGTTGCGATGATACTATCATCGACGCTGTACGACCCCGACGACTACATCAACGACTTCAATCTCTATAAAACTATCGCCGATGGAAACGAATAGCCACGAAATATCATCGGTCGACAACTGCCGCATAATCCAACTGCCGCGACACGTTCACCCAAACGGCACTCTGACTGTTGTGCAGAACGACAACATGTCACCGTTCGCCATAAAACGGGTTTTCTACCTCTATGACGTACCCGGCGACTCGGAACGTGGCGGACATAGTCACCATGAAGCGATGGAACTTATAGTCGCAGTCGCCGGATGCTTCGACGTGACCCTGCATGACGGGCATCAATCGCGAAGGTTCACACTCCGCCGTCCCGGCGAAGCACTCTTCATCCCAGCCGGAATCTGGCGGTCGCTCGACAACTTCTCGTCGGGATCGGTATCGCTCGTCCTCACCTCCGAAAAATACTCCGAAGCCGACTACGTGCGCGACTTTGACCGATTTCTGCAACTTACCGAAAAGAAATTGCCATGATAAACGTTCCATTCCTCGATCTCGCCCTTGTCAACAAGCCGCTGATGCCGGAAATCACCGAAGCAGTCAACCGCGTGATTGCCTCAGGACGCTACGTGGGAGGAATCGAGAATGAAACCTTCGAAAAAAGAATGACACAGGTGGCAGGAACCGATTTCTGTATCGGTGTGAGCAACGGCCTCGACGCACTCCGCCTGATTCTTGAAGCCTATAAACAGCTCGGACAACTTAAATCCGGCGACGAAGTCATAGTTCCGGCCAACACATATATCGCGTCGGTTCTCGCTGTGAGCCATGCAGGACTTATCCCCGTTGGTGTAGAACCCGATCCGACCACACTGAATATCGACAGCCGACTCATAGAACAGGCAATAACTCCGCGTACACGGGCAATAATGACCGTACACCTATACGGACGCACGGCATGGAACGATCAACTGGAACAGATAGCCCGGCGTCACAACCTCCTCGTTATCGAAGATTGCGCGCAAGCGATCGGAGCGTCATTTACACCTTCACGCCCTGTGGGATCACTCGGCAACGCCGCCGCTTTCAGCTTTTATCCAACAAAAAATATAGGCGCGATGGGCGATGCCGGTGCCGTAACCACATCCGACCCACAGTTAGCCGCTGCCGTCAGAGCGCTCGCCAATTACGGCAGTGACCGCCGCTACCATAACATATATCAGGGATTTAACTGCCGCCTCGATCCTATACAGGCCGCCGTTCTCAACGTAAAACTGAAACCCGGGCGCCTTGAAGAAGTAAACAGCCAGCGCCGTCTGATTGCCGAAACCTATAATCTGACGATAAAAAATCCACTCATCACAGTTCCGCAGTTGCCTGAAGAATCGTATCGTCACGTATGGCACCAGTATGTCATCCTCACCGACCGCCGCGATGAACTCAAGGAGTATCTTGCCCTAAACGGAGTTGCAACCGACATCCACTACGCCACGCCACCTCACCGTCAGCCCTGCTATTCCACCATAGCCGCCGGTTGTTCCTTCCCAGTCACCGACATGATCGCCGATTCATGCCTCTCGCTACCGGTAAACGAGACTGTCACCACCGCCCAGGCTGCTGCCGTAGCCGAACTTATCAACCGGTTCTGACCGCCACCGTCCATCATACATAGATTTTTATATACCACTATTACAGACAGTTAGCACAGAGCCAACACAAATAAAGAAAAATATCTGTAATTAATTCACCAAAAACTGTCCCGATTAAAAATAAATAGTTAAATTTGCAAAAAGGTTAACTCATAACAAACTAACATACTTTTTAAATTTAACATACTATGTCAAAAGTTACAGTTGTAGGCGCCGGAAACGTAGGCGCAACTTGTGCCAATGTATTGGTAACAACTCAGATTGCCGATGAAGTAGTTCTTCTCGACACCTAATGCCACCCGTTATCCATGCATTCGACTTCTCCTGTGCCTTGGTAGGAAT
>CAZHHF010000197.1:0-3753 GCA_964531905.1 uncultured Bacteroides sp. | reverse complement strand
GATTGTAAATCCCTCCACACGTAGCAACGTGATAAAAGCCTCTTCGACTATCGTTCTTATAGGATATGATATACATGAAAATCCTATTGAGAATTTTAGTGAGATACATTTGATTTCAAGCCTCAAAGAAGAATGTAGTGACTTTGACGTCGTTATTCTTACTGCTCCTCTTACATCGGAAACGCGGAATATTATCAATAAAGCTATCCTTTCAGAGTTGAGAACAGGATGCTTAATCGTGAATGTTTCAAGGGGAGGTCTTATTAATGAAAACGATTTAATTGAGATATTAAGATGTCGTTCAGATCTGCATGCAGCATTGGACGTATTCGCGTCAGAACCTCTATCCATAGATTCCCCGCTTTGGGATCTTGATAATGTCATGATTTCTCCTCATAACTCTTTTGTTGGAGATGGAAACCAAAAACGATTGTTTGAACTTATTAGAAACAATTTGTCAGAATATGCAAAATAGCCCGGCAAAACGAATATGTATAGTTACTACATTGTGGTCCTCAATCAATAATTGGATAAAACCATTTATGAATGAATATCACAAGAATGGCATAGATGTCACCATCGTATGTAATATGAGTGAGGAATATGAACGGAACCTCAAAAATGAATTTCCCTTCATTCATACGCATGCTGTTTCATTTCCCAGAGGTATGAGTGCTTTGGGGTCGTTGAAGAGCATCATATCGTTAATCAGATATTTCAAGCGTGAAAAATTTGATTTAGTACAGTATTCCACTCCCAATGCCAGCTTCTATTCTGCTGTAGCATCGAAAATAGTTGGTATTCCGGTTAGATTGTATTGTCAATGGGGAATGGTATATGTAACCAAGCAAGGTATAATCAAGAAATTGACAGAAACTATCGAACGCACAACGTGTAAATGCTCTACAATAATACAGCCCGATAGTGAGTGTAATCTTTCTTTTTGTAGGGCTAACGGATTGTATACTGCTGAGAAAAGTATGGTAATTTGGAACGGAAGTGCCAAAGGTATTGATCTGTCTCAATATGATATCTCAAGGAAGGATGACTATGCTTTAGAAATTCGTAGTCGTTATTCTATACCGGAGAATAGTAGGGTGATTGGTTTTGTTGGAAGATTGGGAAAAGAGAAAGGTTGCAACGAACTATTTTCAGCATTTAGAACACTTAAACATAAGTATCCTGATTTGATATTATTGTTTGTCGGTCCGATTGAAAAAGAAGAAACTATCGATGCAGAGCTATTGACTTATTTTCGTGGTGAACCGAGCATAATAAAAACGGGTCGTGTTTCTGACGTCCAGAAACACATGGCGGCGATGGATATGTGTGTGTTACCCAGCTATCGTGAGGGGTTCGGAATGAGTGTTGTAGAAGCATCGGCAATGGGCGTTCCGGTGATTGCAACACGCTATCCCGGGCCGTCAAGTGCAATGAAAAATGGTGTAACTGGCATTGAGATTGATATTGCAAGTGATAAGGCAATCGTTGATTCAGTATCGGATTTATTGGATCATCCCGAGAAAGGGAGAAAGATGGGTATGGCCGGCCGTAAATTTGCAGAGGATCGATTTGAACAGAAACAATTCATTGAAAAACTGATTTCAAATAGATTGGAACTATTAGGAATAGAGTGATGAGGATATTAATTAGTGGAGTAGATAGTTATATTGGCAATCATATAGCCGACTGGCTTCAAAACTCTAAAAATGAATGTTTTGAAGTCGACTTTTTAGACGTTCGTCAAGATGATTGGATAAAAAAAGACTTTTGTGGTTACGATGCAATAGTGCATGTCGCGGGGATTGTTCATCGAAAAGATATAACTGATGCGTCATTATATAGAAAAGTGAACACCGATTTACCGGTGGCTGTAGCAGCTAAAGCTAAGGAAGCTGGTGTAAAACAATTCGTTTTTTTGAGTACAATGGCTGTCTATGGCATTGGTAAGAAGCTTAAAAAAAACAATGTTGACATAACTACGCCAATCAAACCTAACAGTTTGTATGGAAAAAGCAAATTTGAAGCAGAGAGGCAGCTTCAGAAACTCGAAGACGGAAACTTTATCGTAACCATTGTACGCCCTCCAAATGTTTATGGCAAAGGATGTAAAGGCGGTTACATAACAGGATACTTATCGATTGTAAAAAAGATCCCAGTTATCCCGGATGCTTATAGTGATGTGAAACAGAGCGTTTTATATATAGATAATTTGTGCGAATTTATCCGGTTGGTTTTAGTGAATGGAGATGGCGGAATCTTTCTGCCTCAAGATGAAAAACCGATTAGCGCTGTTGAACTGATGTCTGCAATATCACACGTATGCCAACTCAAAAAAAATAGTTCGAAACTATTGGGGCTGTTCATCTATCCGCTCGCTTTTTTATCAGTTGTTATTAAGGGATATGGAGGCATCGCTTATCCGATTGCCGCATCTAAGTATAGTGGTGGAGATTATGTCGTGGTTCCATTTTCAAAAGCAATAAAAGAGACTTTGGGATAATAATCTGAATTATGATCATAAACGACGAATTACTTGATAAAGTAAGCGCTGACGCTGAGGCAACTCCTCGTCTTCGCATGAATTTCAACCTCCATGACAGTCTGGATGCAAAAGCTCAGCGTCTCATCAACGTACTCCTTCCTGGTACTCCGCTGCCGATACACCGCCATCGCCACACAGCTGAAACCTATGTTATCCTCCGGGGCAAGATGTTCGTGGTGTTCTATAACGATAATGGTGCAGAAATTGAGCGCTATCTGCTTGATCCATCGCAAGGGAACTACGGACTACATATACCCGTAGATCAGTGGCACGGGATAGAAGTTATAAAACCCTCAGCCATCTTTGAAGTCAAGGACGGTCCATACACACCCCTCGAACCCGAAGATATTCTTAACCGATGAGAGATAGGATTTTACTTTGTAAACCGAAAATGAGTGGACGTGAGCTTGAGTTTATAAAGCTTGCGCTTGCTGAAGATTGGGCTGTGCCGATGGGACCCGATGTTAATGCTTTTGAGAAAGAACTTGGAACAGTAGTCGGTGCTGAAAATGTCGTTGCTCTCGAATCAGGTACATCAGCCATTCATCTCGCATTGATTCTTTGCGGTGTGCAACCGGAAGATGAGGTCATCGTGCAGTCTAAGACTTTCTGCGCTTCGACTAACCCTATTGCTTATATTGGTGCCACGCCAGTATTTGTTGATTCTGAGAAGGAATCATGGAACATGGATCCGAACCTTCTTGAAGAGGCTATCACGGACCGTATTGCCAGGACCGGACGTAAGCCAAAAGCGATTATTCCCGTTGCTCTATATGGCATGCCCTACCGGATTGATCGCATTATAGAGATTGCCAACAACTACAGAATCCCCGTCCTCGAGGATGCAGCTGAAGGATTCTATTCTCGATACAATGGGAAAGTCCTCGGAACATTCGGCCGATTTGGAATCCTTAGCTTTAATGGTAATAAGATGATTACCACATCCGGTGGTGGCGCATTGATTTGCCCCGACAAAGAAACTGCCGACAGAGCAAAGTGGTATGCTACCCAAGCAAGAGAAGGCTATCCTTATTATCAGCACGAGGTTGTCGGTTATAATTACCGACTGTCTAATATATCAGCATGTATAGGTCGCGCTCAACTTACCGTACTTGATGAATATCTCGCACACCACAAGCATGTGCAGGAGCTTTATTGCGAGCTACTTAAGGACGTAAAAGGAATCAGCATGCACTGCAATCCGGGTC
>CAZHHF010000196.1:0-3875 GCA_964531905.1 uncultured Bacteroides sp. | reverse complement strand
CGTTCTTAATAATCTGACCTATTTCATGCAGATGGGTATGTCCCGGTACGAATTGAGTGAATGAATTTACTATTGCTATAATTGGACGTCCGATCTGTGATTCTTTCATTCCGTTTGCGCGCCACAATGCTCTTGCGGCAGCCATCCTACGGCCTTGAGTGCTGGCCGAACTTCTAAGCGGTTTACTCATGCTGATTATGTTTTAATAGTAAAACCATGTCAATAAACATTGTTATATGACTATTTTTGCAAAATTACTAATAATTCGATTAAAATGCAAAAATTTTGTATATGATAAGAATTGGAATGAGGAATATATTGTTTAATCCATTATTGAATTTTATTCAGGTGTAATTCAGCTTTTTACTGTTATTATATCTGACAGTCGGGTAGAGTAGAGGTTGCTCCGTTTCTCCTGTTTTACGAATGATGAATTAGGGGAGTGTGTGGCAACGTGAACAATATGTTGTTTGTCTCCGTTCCGGTTATTGATTTTATCCACTATCCGCATTATCTTAGATCGCTTGTCACGATTCTCATCTGATATGAACAGACTCCGCTGAATGAACCGTTCGTTTACAATTTCAGTTATGACGACTCCGGCACGTTTATAATGATATCCCTTTCTATAGATTCTATGTAGAGCTTTTATAGCAGCGGTTGACAGTGTCATCGTGTCTGATGCCGGCTCTTCAAGAGTCTCTGCAGCCGATGCATTGTATTGAGGCATATCATTACGATGATGATTGGTCATTACGAATACTGATACCGAAACGGCACAATCGTGTATTTCACGCAATTTAACCGCTGCGATGGAAACAAATGCCGATATGGCTTCTTCGAGCTGATGAAGCTCGGTGAGCATAGGTGAGAAAGAACGTGAACTGCATATCTGCCGGTTATGATCATGACTTACTTCTTCAGCATCGATACATGGAACGGAGTTGAGTTCGCGCCATGTACGTTCGGCAGTTATGTTTAACATTTGCTTACAGCGGATTTGGGATAGATCGGCGAAATCGAGTGCCGTATCTATTCCGGCGTCGGCGAGCCGTCTGTCAAGCCTTCGGCCAATACCCCATACTTCCCTTACCGGTATCAGCGAGAGCGCCTTTCTGCGTTTATCTTCTGAATCAATGATGCACACGCTTCTGTATCCGGGATATTTTTTTGCAAAGCGCGCGGCAACTTTGGCTAATGTCTTTGTAGGAGCTATTCCAAGCGATGTGGGGATACCTACATCACGTCTTACTTTTCTTACAATCTCGTGTCCTAATGTTTCGATATCATCTGTTTTTATAGAATTGAAGTCGATAAATGCCTCATCAATGGAATAGATTTCGATTTCAGGTACAATACTTGATATGGTCGCCATCACACGTGTCGACATGTCACCATAGAGACGGTGATTCCCGGAGAATACTTCAACATTGTACCGGCTGATTATATCTTTTACCTGAAATATCGGATTTCCGCGTCTTAGACCGATTGCCTTTGCTTCGTTTGATAAAGCCACTATGCACCCATCGTTATTGCTCAGCACGACAACGGGACGACCTGACAGAGCAGGATTAAAAACCCGCTCACATGATACAAAGAAATTATTACAGTCGATAAGTCCGAACATAAATGCTGACTACTACCTGCGACGCTGACGGTTCGGTTTTATCGTATAAGTCACTACTCCCCATATTATGAACCTGTCATCGGGAGTGACCATGATTGGATCGAACGTTTCGTTTGACGGAATAAGCCATGCACGGTCTTTCTCGAAATGCAGCCGTTTCAGAGTGAACTCACCGTCAATACAGCACACGGCTAAATCTCCCTCGCGCGGTTCGAGTGAACGGTCTATTACAATTATATCCCCTTCCTCAATTCCTTCCTCAATCATTGAGTCGCCGGATACACGGCCGTAGAAAGTCGCTGCCGGATGCGCTATCAGTTCACGGTTAAGATCAATGCTTTCCGATATATGATCACGCGCAGGCGATGGAAAACCGGCCTGGATACCATCTTCGGCATAAGGAAGTGGCAGAGACGAGGATGCATCTGACCCATAAATATCTATTCTGAGATCATCATTCATCTGGCCGAGGAAAATTAAAAAAGTTTTTCTGCAATCGCATAACGGGGACGCTTCTTAACCTCGATAAAAATCTTACCGATATATTCACCGACAACACCTATCGACATCAGAATTAAACTCCCCAGAAACCATACCGAAATCATCAGTGAGGTCCAACCCGGTAAGATATGTTGCCCGAAGAAATATGATCCAAGCACGTAAAGCGCGATAATTATATCAATCAGCAACAGACATAGGCCGGTTATGAAAATCCATCTCATAGGCCGGGCTGAAAATGACGTTATCCCGTCGATCGAGAAACTAAGCATTTTGGATAACGGGTATTTCGATTCGCCTGCCACACGGCTGTTACGTGCATATTTGACAATACCTGTCGATAAGCCGATCTGTGGTATTATACCCCTGAGAAACAGGTTTGATTCATCATATTCGGCCAAAAGATGTAATGCCCGATTGCTCATAAGTCGGTAATCGGCATGATCATATATCGTTTCAAGACCCATAAGTTCCTGAAAGCGGTAGAATCCGTGTGCTGTTGTCCGTTTAAACCATGTATCGGTTTCGCGTGACGATCTTACACCGAAAACAATCTCTTTCCCGTCCCTGAATTGCTTGACCATCTCGATTATAGCTTCAGGGTCATCCTGTAGATCGGCGTCTATCGAGATTGCAGCATCACATTTGTCGGTAACAGTCATCAGTCCTGCAAGCAATGCATTCTGATGCCCGCGGTTATGCGCGAGCGATATTCCTTTTATACGGTTGTCATTAGCATGCAGTTCACTGATCACGTTCCATGTTTCGTCCTTGCTTCCGTCATTGCAGCAAAGCACATAGCTCGACTCGTCGATGAGTTTATCGGCGGTCATACGGTCGAGTAGGGCAAGCAATTCTTTTGCTGTGACCGGGAGCGCCTGCTCCTCGTTATAACATGGAACAACTATTGCGATTTTCGGAAGCATTTTGTTAGAGCGTATTGTTGTAATAAGAAAAAGGGCCGTGGAAATTCCGCGGCCCTTATATATTTAATAATTTCTTGCGAAGATTACTCGCTGAGCCGACGGACGACCTGTTACCATACACTTGCCCGGAGTTTTGTCTCCTTCAAGCGGAATACATCGGATAGTCGCTTTAGTCTCTTCCTTGATTTTTTCCTCTGTTTCGGGAGTACCGTCCCAGTGAGCCAGAATAAATCCGCCTTTTTCGATTTCTTCCTTGAATTCGTCATAGGTTTCAACCGTGCGGGTCATCTCTTCGCGACGTTTTAGCGCTTTCTGGAATATATTGTTCTGTATATCTTCAAGAAGATTTGCGATATATTCGGTAATGCCTTCGAGAGGTTCTACTTGTTTTTCAAGAGTATCTCGGCGCATCAGTTCTACGGTGCCGTTTTCGATGTCGCGCGCACCTATGGCGAGACGTACGGGAACTCCCTTGAGTTCGTAATCGGCGAATTTGAATCCCGGACGCTTGTTCTCAGCGTTGTCATATTTGACACTGATTCCGCGACGCTGCAGATCGGCTACGATCGGTTCTACCGTCTCATTGATCTTAGCAAGCTGTTCGTCATTTTTATAGATAGGAATGATAACAACTTGAATCGGAGCGAGGTGGGGAGGGAGAACAAGACCGTTATCATCGGAGTGACTCATTATAAGCGCACCCATCAGACGGGTTGAAACGCCCCATGAGTTAGCCCAAACGTACTCAGGCTTATTATCCTTGTTTACAAATGTTACATCAAAAGCTTTTGCGAAGTTCTGACCGAGATTATGACTTGTTCCCG
>CAZHHF010000195.1:0-3893 GCA_964531905.1 uncultured Bacteroides sp. | reverse complement strand
GAAACATGCAGCCATGTCGCTCTTAGAAAACTCGGATCGGGCGATAGTGTCTATGAGGCTTTGCCGGGATTCAGCTTCGGGACCGATAATGACAACTGTCTCGTTATCACATCGGCGGCAATGTCGTTTGGCAGGTTGATTACCAATGATATAGTCGATCTGATCGATCCTACGCACTTCCGTTGGATCGGCCGGCGTGATAATGTCATTATCAGCGGTGGACTTAAAATATTTCCCGAAGAGATTGAGACGCGTCTCGGGGAATTGATCCCTTATCCGTTTTATATCATCGGTCGGCCCGATGTGAAGTGGGGAAGTCGCGCGGTTATGTATATCGAGAGTATCGATCCCGTTGATCTTTCGAAATTGAAATCACTGATGGCTAAAGTATTAAAAAGTTACGAGATACCTAAAGAAATATTGACCGTCGAACGTTTTGCATACACTTCATCGGGTAAAATCCGCCGTCAGTTGCTTTAGCGGTTTCATCATAGCAAATTTTGTTGAAAATAGTTGAATAAACCAAGACTTTGGATTAACTTTGTCAACTGTTATGACCGACAATAAAATGAAAATTTCGGCACGTGAGACCCTGACCTCATATCTGAAGGCCAAGAGGTTGCGTAAAACGCCAGAACGCTATGCTATTCTCGACAGAGTTTTCGACATGGCCGAGCATTTTCATATCGAAACATTGCGGAAAATCATGGAGGCCGATTCATTTCATGTGAGTCGTGCCACTCTTTATAATACAATGCAGCTTCTCGTAGAGGCCGGATTGGTGCGCAAGCATCAGTTCGAGAATCAGCCTGCACAGTACGAGCGCGTGATCGGTCAGCAGACAGGTAATCACCATCATCTTATATGCCGCCGATGCGGAAAAGTGAAGGAAGTGAAAGATCCGGAACTTGCAAAGACTCTTGAATCACGCAGGTACCGGACTTTTCATACTGAATTTTTCGCGCTTTACGTTTACGGAATCTGTTCGACATGTATGCGTAAAATGCGGAAAGAGAAATCAAAACAATAGTAAAAGAAAGATATAACTAAATCATACACAGAAATACAATTATGAAGGTTGATGTATTGCTCGGACTCCAATGGGGCGATGAAGGAAAAGGTAAAGTTGTTGATGTATTAACTCCCCGCTACGATGTCGTAGCGCGTTTTCAAGGAGGGCCTAACGCCGGTCATACACTTGAATTCGAAGGGAAAAAATACGTTCTCCGTTCAATCCCTTCAGGCATTTTTCAACATGGACAGATAAATATTATAGGTAATGGCGTGGTGCTTGATCCGGTTCTCTTCAAAGAAGAAGCTGAAGCCCTCGAGCAGAGCGGACACGATTTGAAGAAGGTACTTAAGATTTCTAAGAAAGTTCATCTGATCATGCCTACCCATCGTTTGCTCGACGCTGCTAATGAGAAAGCTAAAGGTGGCGGCAAGATCGGTACGACCGGAAAAGGTATCGGACCTACATATACCGACAAAATCAGCCGAAACGGTCTTCGACTCGGAGATCTTTTTGACCGCTTCGATGAAAAATATAAAGTTGCGCGTGACCGCCACTTCGAAATGCTCCGTTCACTCGGAGTTGAGAATCCCGATGTAGCAGAACTCGAAAAGAAATGGTTCGAGGCTCTTGAATATATTCGTCAGTTCGATATTATCGACAGCGAATATGAGATCAATGAACTGCTCCGCAACGGCAAAAGTGTTCTTTGCGAAGGCGCTCAGGGAACTCTTCTCGACGTTGATTTCGGATCATATCCCTTTGTTACGTCAAGCAACACAATCTGTGCGGGCGCATGTTCAGGTCTCGGAGTTGCACCCAACAGAATCGGTGAGGTTTTCGGTATTTTCAAGGCTTACTGCACCCGCGTGGGCAGTGGACCTTTCCCTACCGAGCTGTTTGACGAAACAGGTAAAAAAATCCGTGACATCGGTCATGAGTATGGAGCTGTTACCGGTCGTGAACGCCGTTGCGGATGGATCGACCTTGTGGCACTCAAATATTCAATCATGCTTAACGGTGTAACACAGCTCATAATGATGAAGAGCGATGTTCTTGATGATTTCGATGAAATAAAGGCATGCGTCGCCTATGAGATCAACGGAGAGCGTACCACTCGTTTCCCGTTCGGGGTGAACACCGAAGATATCAAGCCTGTTTACGTGACACTTCCCGGCTGGAAGACCGATATGACCTCTATCAAGAATGAGAATGAATTCCCCGTGAATTTCAAGAACTATATCGAGTTCCTCGAAAAAGAACTTGAGACTCCGATCACGATAGTATCGGTTGGTCCCGACCGTGAACAGACTATTGTCAGAAATCTGAAGTAATGATATTTTAACCTTAAACAAACCACTTAAAACATTAAACATGGCAAAAGTAAAACCGTTTCGTGGCGTTCGCCCTCCGAAATCAATGATTACTGAGGTGGCTTCGCGTCCCTACGATGTTCTCAATTCTGAAGAAGCACGTAAGGAAGCTGAAGGCAACCTTAAATCACTCTATCATATCATCAAGCCCGAAATTGATTTTGAACCGGGTACTGATGAGCATGATCCTAAAGTATATGACAAAGCTGTAGAGAACTTCAAAGCGTTCCAGCAGAATGGTTGGCTTGTTCAGGATAATAAGGAGCATTATTATATTTATGCTCAGACTATGGATGGCCGCACCCAGTATGGTATCGTAGTTGCTGCTAATGTAGATGATTACATGAATGAGCGCATCAAGAAGCATGAGCTTACACGTCGCGACAAAGAGGAAGACCGTATGAAACACGTGCGCATCAACAATGCCAATGTTGAGCCTGTGTTCTTCGCATTCCCCGACAATGAGGCTCTCGAAGCTATTATTCGTGAGGTTACCGCCGGTGAGCCGGAATATGATTTTACTGCCGAAGATGGTTTCGGACATCATTTCTGGGTTATCGATAACGAGGATATGATTAATAAGATCACAACCGAGTTTGAGAAGATTCCTTATCTCTATATTGCTGACGGCCATCATCGTACTGCTGCCGCCGCCCTTGTTGGAAACGAAAAAGCGAAGGCCAATCCTAACCATACCGGTGATGAAGAGTACAATTACTTCCTTGCTGTAGCGTTCCCGGCATCTCACTTGAAAATTATCGACTATAACCGCGTCGTTAAGGATCTCAACGGTCTTACTCCGGCCGAATTCCTCGCTAAACTTGAAGAGAATTTCATCGTTGAAGATAAAGGAACTGAGATTTACAATCCTGCGGCTCTTCACAATTTCTCATTGTATCTCGATGGCCGCTGGTATTCACTTACCGCACGTGAAGGTCGCTACAACGATGCCGATCCGATCGGTGTTCTCGACGTTACTATTTCAAGTGATCTTATTCTGCGTGATATTCTCGGTATCACTGACCTCCGTTCCGATAAGCGCATTGACTTCGTGGGTGGTATCCGCGGTCTTGGCGAATTGAAACGTCGCGTTGACAATGGCGAGATGAAAGTGGCTTTGGCTCTCTATCCGGTTTCGATGAAGCAGCTGATGGATATTGCCGATACAGGTAATATAATGCCTCCCAAAACAACATGGTTTGAACCGAAACTCCGTTCAGGTCTGGTTATCCACAAACTTGAAGACTGATAACAGACTTATCAAGTAATAATAAAACAGGAGGTTACGTCAATTACCGGGCGTAACCTCTTTTTTTTCGTAAAGTCCTGAACTTTAACGTATGTTAAGCGGTTGAGCTTTCCGTCTGATACTCAATCTGATTTTTGTTAAAATCCGTGTTAATTCCGACTTACAGTCCCGATTTTTCAGTAACATTTTTTCGTCGGACAGCTCGTTTGCCATAGTAACTTTGCCGGAAACAATTCCAATATACACATTAATATAATAC